>CAXQAV010000459.1:0-3343 GCA_964221795.1 Luminiphilus sp.
GGGTAGTGATTGGACAACATCAGGAACACGACCGGCAGGGTCAGGTAGTTGTTGTGGGTCGAACGCACCTTGGCGATCTTGCCGTATTTCGCATCCGGCGTCCGCCCTTCTTTGAGGTCGGCCACCACGATCCTTTGGTTCGGCATGATCTGGAAAAAGACGTTTGCCGTCATGATCGTTGCGGTGAAGGCGCCCAGATGCAGCAGCGCTGCGCGGCCCGTGAAAATCTGGTTGTAGCCCCATGACATCGCGACCAGCATCGCAAACAGCAGCAGCATCAGAAGTGTAGGGTTGTCGCTCAACTTCGATTTGCAGAGTTGGTCGTAGATAATCCAGCCCACGGTCAGCGAGCCGCCGGAAATCAAGATGCCCTGCCAAAGCGACAGGTCCGCCTTCGTCGGATCAAGCAGGAACAGCTCTCCACCGACCCAATAGACGATCATCAAAAGCGCCGCGCCTGAGAGCCAAGTGAAATAGCTCTGCCATTTGTGCCAGGTCAGATGCGCGGGCATCTCGGACGGGGCAACCATGTATTTCACGGTGTGATAGAAACCGCCGCCATGTACCTCCCATTCCTCGCCGTGCGCCCCTGCGGGCAGGTTCGGGTTGGGCTTCAGCATCAGGTCGAGCGCGATGAAATAGAACGACGCCCCGATCCATGCCATTGCGGTGATCACATGCAGCCAGCGCACCGCAAAGGCGATCCAGTCCCAGAGAATGGCGAGGTCATACATGGATCAGCTCCCGCGGTAGGTCGAATAACCGAATGGCGATAGCAGCAACGGCACGTGATAATGCGCCTCCTCTGACATGCCGAACCGGATCGGGATGACATCAAGGAAGCGCGGCTCTTCGGGCGGTGTGCCGATCGCGTCAAGGTAATCCCCGGCATGGAAGACCAGCTCATACCTGCCAGTTGTGAAGTCGTCGGTAGGCAGGATCTGCCGGTCGGTCCGCCCGTCATCATTGGTGACCAATGTTGCGAGCAGTTCCCGCACATCCCCGCTCAAGCGGAACAACTCGATCTTCAGTCCCTGCGCTGGACAACCGCGTGCCGTATCAAGCACGTGAGTGGTCAGATATCCGGTCATATTGGCTCTTCCTCTATTACTGCACCCTTCGGGCGCGAAGCTCCGCTGGACACTAATCCCGTTTTTTGCATCTTGGACAAGTGGCACGCACTAACGGTGTCACCGATCCCAAGGAGCACGCTTTGAAACGCTACCCCCGCGATATGACAGGATACGGGCCGGATGTGCCACAGGCGAATTGGCCGAACGGCGCGAGGATCGCAGTGCAAATCGTTCTGAACTATGAGGAAGGTGGCGAGAACAACATCCTGCATGGGGATGCGGCGTCGGAGGCGTTTCTCTCCGAGATCACAGGGGCGGCGCCCTGGCCCGGTCAGCGGCACTGGAACATGGAATCGATCTATGAATACGGCGCGCGAGCTGGGTTCTGGCGCGTGCATCGGCTTCTGAAAAACACGCCGATCACTGTCTACGGCGTGGCGACCGCGCTGGCCCGCGCTCCTGAGCAGGTGGCCGCGATGAAGGCTGCGGGCTGGGAAATCGCCAGCCACGGGCTCAAATGGATCGAACCCAAGGACATGAGCGCCGACGAAGAACGCGCCCAGATCCGCGAAGCGATCCGCCTGCATACCGAGGTCGTGGGCACCCCGCCGCGCGGCTGGTACACAGGCCGCTGTTCGATGAACACTGTCGATCTGGCGGCCGAAGAGGGCGATTTGGCCTATATTGCCGACAGCTATGCCGATGATTTGCCCTATTGGGTCAAGGCGGGTGGCAAGGACCAGTTGATCGTACCCTACACGATGGACTGCAACGATATGCGCTTTGCCATTCAGGCGGGCTTTACCAATGGCGAGCAGTTCGAAAGCTATCTGAAGGACAGTTTCGACATGCTCTATGCCGAAGGGCAGGCGGGTGCACCCAGGATGCTCTCGATCGGCCTGCATTGCCGTCTTGCCGGTCGGCCCGGAAGGGCGATGGCGCTGAAACGGGCGCTGGATCATATGGCGGCACATGATGGCGTCTGGTTCGCCACCCGCGAGCAGATTGCCGATCATTGGGCGAGGGAGCATCCGCCAGTTGCGACCCTCCGTCCTTCGGAGATGTCCAAGCAAGATTTCGTCTCAGCCTTTGGCGGCATCTTTGAACATAGTCCGTGGATTGCCGAGGGTGCGCATGACCTTGAACTGGGACCAATGCACGACAGCGCCGCGGGCGTCCACAGTGCGCTGACCCGCATCTTCCGCTCGGCCAGCGAGGACCAGCGCCTTGCTGTCCTCAACGCCCACCCCGATCTTGCGGGAAGACTCGCCGCAGCAGGGCGGCTGACGGAGGAAAGCACCGGCGAACAGGCGAGCGCGGGTCTGGACATGCTGACGGATGAGGAGCGCGCGACGTTCACCACCCTTAACGCGGCTTATACGGCCAAACACGGCTTCCCCTTCATCATCGCGGTTAAGGACAACACAAAGGCGAGCATCCTAGCCGCCTTCCACCGCCGCATCGGTAATGACCGCGCCACCGAATTTGCCGAAGCCTGCCGTCAGGTCGAACGCATTGCCGAGTTGCGCCTGATCGAGAAGCTGCGCCGATGAGCCGAGTCCTGAAACTCCAGCCGCTGACGGCCGAGGCTTTTGCCCCGTTTGGCGATGTGCTCGAGGTTGCGGGCGACCCCGACAAGATCATCAACCAAGGTCTTTGCGGGCGGTATCACGACCGCGCACGGATTGATGTGGCGGACGGGCAAACCGGGATCAGCCTCTTTGATGCCCAGGCGCGCGCGCTTCCGATGGCGCTTGATATGGTCGAGCGCCACCCGCTTGGCAGCCAAGCCTTCTTGCCGATGACGCAGCATCCCTTTGTCGTCATCGTGGCGCATGATGAAGGCGGCAAACCCGGTAAACCGCTGGCCTTCAAGACGGCGCCGGGACAGGGGGTGAATTATCACAGGAACACATGGCACGGCGTGCTCACGCCAATCCACGCGCCAGGGCTATTCGCCGTCATTGATCGCATCGGAGAAGGTGCAAATCTGGAAGAACACTGGTTCGACACGCCCTACACTGTCGTGGAATAGGTTGGAGAAGATGTTTCCCCGTAAGCCCATTTCGCCTTGCCGAGCAAAGCGCAAGCATCTCCCACGTTGGTCATTTCAATGAAGACCAACGTGGGCTTTGAGTAGCCGCTCATCGTCAGAAGGTGCCAGCAACCTATGTGCTCCAAAAAGGGTCACTTGTGCGGTACAGATCCTGAAGTCACCAGAGATCAGCGGTAGGAGCACTCGGAAAACCGCGTCAACAAATGATTGAATC
>CAXQAV010000460.1:0-8428 GCA_964221795.1 Luminiphilus sp.
TGGAGTTCAGACGTGTCTCTTCCGATCTCTTTCTGATCCGCGCCTACCGGACGACGCTGCCCCGCTTTGGATATTCCGCGCCCGTTGATACCGGCGACATGGCCTGCGACCGCCGCATCTCGGCCACGTTCAAGGACGTGCCCGGCGGACAGCTTCTCGGGCCGACTTTCGACTACACTCATCGCCTGCTGGACTTCAAACTGGCAGCAGAGGGTGAGAGCCCCGCGCCTGCGCCGCAACATGCGGCGACCGGTGGAACGGTGCCGCATGTCACCGACTTCCTGAATAAGGAGGGGTTGATCGAGGAAGCCCCGCGCGACGACACGACACCGCCCGACCTGACCCGCGAACCGCTCGAGATGCCCGCTGACCGCGCCTTGCGTTTGCAGGCACTGACCCGCGCGGATGAAGGGTTCACCCTCTCGCTCGCCTATTCCACCCAGCGCGGCTACGCCCGCAACCACGCATTTGTGGGGGAACTGCGGATCGGCACCGTGCCGGTCGAGATGGATATCCCCGAACTCGGGTTCAGCATCGAGATTGGCGAAATCACCCTGACCGAATGTGAAAGCGTGAACCAGTTCAAAGGCTCCAAAACCGAACCGCCACAGTTCACACGCGGCTACGGTCTCGTCTTTGGACAGACCGAGCGCAAGGCGATCTCGATGGCTCTCGTGGACCGTGCGATGCGGTGGGAAGAACTGGGTGAAGACAATCAGGGCGCGCCGGGGCAGGACACGGAATTCGTTCTCTACCATTCCGACAACATTCAGGCGACTGGGTTCCTCGAACACATCAAACTGCCCCATTACGTCGATTTCCAGTCAGAGCTGGAACTGGTGCGCAAGCTGCGCCGCGAGGCGGGTGCCGAGGCACAAAAGGAGGCGGCAGAATGACCGACCAAGCTTATAACTTTGCCTATCTCGACGAACAGACCAAGCGAATGATCCGCCGCGCGATCCTGAAGGGTCTGGCCATTCCCGGCTATCAAGTGCCCTTCGCCAGCCGCGAGATGCCGATGCCTTACGGCTGGGGCACCGGGGGTGTGCAGGTCTCGGCTGCCGTGATGACCGAGAACGACACCTTCAAGGTCATTGATCAGGGCGCCGACGACACAACTAACGCCGTGTCGATCCGCAAGTTCTTTGAGGCGACTGCCGGTGTCGCGACAACAACCAAGACGGCAGAGGCAACCGTCATCCAGACCCGCCACCGCATCCCCGAGGAAGGGCTGACCGAAGGCCAGATCCTTGTCTATCAGGTGCCGATCCCCGAGCCTTTGCGCTTTCTTGAGCCCCGCGAAAGCGAGACCCGCAAGATGCACAGTCTTGAGGAATACGGTCTGATGCATGTGAAGCTTTACGAAGACATCAGCCGCCACGGGCATATCGCGACTTCCTACGCCTATCCGGTCAAGGTCAAAGGGCGATACGTGATGGACCCCTCACCGATCCCGAAGTTCGACAACCCCAAGCTCGGTGGAAATCCCGCGATCCAACTCTTCGGCGCGGGTCGCGAACAACGCATCTACGCGCTGCCGCCCTACACGCAAGTTGTCAGCCTTGATTTCAGCGATCACCCCTTTGAGGCATCAAAGGCCGATCACCCCTGCGGATTGTGCGGTTCCACCAGCAGCTATCTTGACGAGGTGATCATTGACGATGCCGGAGGGCGGATGTTCGTCTGCTCTGACACTGACTATTGCACCACCCGTCAGGATGCCGGGTTCTCAGGAAAGGATGCGGCATGATGGATGATACGCCCCTCTTGTCGGTGCGCGACCTCGGCAAACGCTATGGCGCGCATATCGGATGCATGGATGTCAGCTTTGATCTGTTCCCGGGCGAGGTCATGGGCATTGTCGGTGAGTCCGGTTCCGGCAAATCGACCCTGCTGAACTGCATGGCCGGACATCTCGCCCCCGACACGGGCGAGGTCATCTTTGATACTGCCGTCGACGGACCGCGCGACACGCTGCGCATGTCAGAACCAGAGCGCCGGATGCTGGCACGGACGGACTGGGCCTTTGTCCACCAGCACGCCCGCGACGGGCTGCGGATGGGGGTCAGCGCCGGCGGTAATGTCGGTGAACGTCTGATGGCTGTCGGCGCGCGCCACTACGGATCGATCCGCGATACAGCGACAGACTGGCTGACGCGCGTGGAAATTGACGCAGACCGCATTGATGACCGCCCGACCACCTTTTCCGGCGGGATGCAGCAGCGGCTGCAGATCGCCCGCAATCTGGTGACGGGTCCGCGTCTGGTCTTCATGGATGAACCGACCGGCGGGCTGGATGTGAGCGTGCAGGCGCGTCTGCTAGATATGATCCGGTCTCTGGTCCGCGACATGGGGCTCTCCGCGATCATTGTGACGCATGATCTGGCGGTTGTGCGGCTTCTCGCGGATCGTCTGATGGTGATGAAATCCGGTCGCGTGGTCGAAGAGGGGCTGACCGATCAGGTGCTCGACGACCCGCAACACCCCTATACACAGCTGCTTGTCAGCTCGATCCTGCAAGTTTGAGGGCCCGGCTATGTTTGTACTGTCCAATGTGACCAAGACCTTCACCCTGCACAATCAAGGTGGCGCCGTGATCGAGGTTCTGTCGAACGCCAGCCTCTCTGTCGCGCGCGGCGAATGTGTTGCACTGACCGGCGCATCTGGTGCGGGAAAATCGACATTGATGCGCATGCTCTACGGCAACTACCGCACCCAGAGCGGGGTGATGAGCGTTGCGGGTCTCGATCTTGCACAGGCCGCCCCGCGCGAGGTCATCCGCCTGCGGCGCGAGGTTCTGGGCTATGTCAGCCAGTTCCTGCGCGTAGTGCCACGGGTGCCGACGCTGGACGTGGTGGCCGAACCCTTGCTTGCGCTCGGGACCGATGCCGGCGAAGCACGCGACAGGGCTGCAGCCCTGCTGGAAAAGCTGAATATCCCCAAGCCGCTCTGGTCCTTGTCACCCACTACATTCTCGGGCGGCGAACAGCAGCGTGTGAACATCGCGCGGGGCTTTGTGCATCCCTATCCTGCCCTTCTGCTGGACGAGCCGACTGCCAGCCTTGATGCGCGCAATCGCGATGCCGTTCTGGGGCTGATCGAAGAGGCTAAGGCGCGGGGGACTGCCATCATCGGCATTTTCCACGACGAGGCCGCGCGGGACAGGGTCTGCGACAGGCAGATCGACGTCACCAGTTTCGCCCGTGGACGCGCCGCATGAGTGGCCGTCTGATAGCGGTGGTCGGCCCGTCAGGGGTTGGCAAGGACAGCATAATGGCAGGCATGGTCGCCCGTGACCCTTCACTGCGGCTGGTCAGGCGCACGATCACCCGCCCACCGGAGCTTGGCGGCGAGGATTACAGATACCTCGCACCCCAGACATTTGCCGATGCCGCCGCCAGAGACGCCTTCGCGCTCCATTGGGATGCGCATGGGCTCTCCTATGGCATTCCGGCAGCGGTGCTGACGGACGTTCAAGCGTGTCATGACTGCCTTGCAAACCTGTCGCGCGGGATACTTGCGCAAGCCGCGCGGGTATTCCCGTCCTTGATCGTCCTGCACATCACGGCGCGCTCCGACGTGCTGGCCGCGCGGCTGGCAGCGCGGGGGCGTGAAACCAGTGACGATATCGCAAGCCGCCTGCGGCAAGCCGCCAAACCTCTGCCCGAGGGTCTGGCGGTCGTGACGATCGAAAACAACGGCCCGCTGGAGGCCGCAATCGAAGCGGCCTGCGCGGCTATTCAACCGGTGAGCGTGTAATGGTCCAAGGTCTCAAAATGACCATCGCGCCTTTCGCCGACCAGCGCGAGCTTGGACAAGGCAAATGGAATCGGTTGCACCGGCAATCTGGCGCTTGCCTCGGCCTGCCACTCCGCAAGCGCGTCGGCGTCCAGTTTGCCGGTCAGCGTGAAGTGGAACCGAAAATCATCAAGGACGTAAGGGTAACCCCAGCGGATCAGGTTGCCTTCCTGCCGCTCGGTCAGGCCCGCCGCACGACGACGCGCCAGCTCATCCGCTCTGGCGGGCGCACGGAAGCGGTCAAGCGCGGTCACACAGCGCGCGGCGACATCGTGCAGGGCTTCGTTCTCACCGATAGGACGAAGCGCCAGAAAGCCGCTCAGCCCCTCGACCCTCAGGCCCTTCGTCGGCACGGCAGGCAGCAAGGCAGCCAAGGCCCCGACGGCCTGTTGCAGACCTTGCAGCGTTTCTCCGCCAGTGAGCCTGAACGGCGGCTTGATTGTGCCATGAAACCCGTATTTGCGCGGTGTCACAGTGACGTCATCAAGCCCTGCAATGGGGAAATGATCGACGGCATGTCCGTCACGCAAATCCCAGCCAAGCCATTTGGCCCCGAAATCTGCAAGCCAGCCCTGATCGGGCACGGCATAAAGAGCAAAGCGAGTATATGACATGAACTCTCCTTTCGTCCCGCAGGCAGTGACAGCAGTTGATGACAATCTTGTGTCAGCCAGCATCTGTCTTGCCAACGCCGAACTGGTTTTGCCAGATCGCGTGATGCGCGGTGCATTGATTGTCGAGAATGGCCAGATTGCGGGGATCACCGAAGGTGACGCGGTGCCTGTCGGAGCTATCAACTGTCAGGGTGACTACGTGTTGCCCGGGTTGATCGAATTGCACACGGACAACCTCGAACGCCACATCGAGCCGCGGCCAGAGGTTGACTGGCCGCATCTGCCTGCCCTGATGGCACACGACGCCGAATTGGCCTCCACGGGGATCACCACTGTTTTCGACGCTCTGCGCGTGGGGTCGATCCACGAAAGTAAGGCCCGCTACAAGGAGTATGCCCGCGCGCTGGCGGACGAATTGCTGGCCGCGCGCGCAGCGGGTTTGTTCCGTATCAGCCATTTCCTGCACCTGCGCGCCGAGATCTGCTCGGAAACCCTGCTGGAGGAGCTCGCCGCCTTCGGTCCCGATGACCGTGTCGGCATCCTGAGCCTCATGGACCACACCCCCGGCCAGCGCCAGTTCCGCGACATGTCGGCTCTGCGCACCTATGTCGCCAAAAAGCGAGGGCTGAATGAAGAAGAGTTTCAGGCCCATGTCGCCAAGCTGAAGGTCCTGCAAGAGCGCAATGGCGCGCGTCACGAGGCCGGCGCTGTCAAGGAGGCATCCCGCCTTGGTGCGGTTTTGGCCAGCCATGATGATACGACCGCCGACCACGTGGTCACATCCAAGGCCAATGGCGTTGGCTTTGCTGAGTTCCCCACAACGCTCGAAGCGGCCGAAGCCTGCCGCGCGGCGGGGATTGCCGTCATGATGGGCGCACCGAACCTCGTGCGTGGCGGATCGCATTCCGGCAACGTGGCCGCCATGGATCTGGCCCGCGCCGGACTGCTGAACATCATCTCGTCGGATTATGTGCCCTCGGCGCTGCTCCTGTCGGCGCTCCGTCTGGCCGAAGTCTGGAACGACCTGCCACGGGCGATTGCCTGCGTCACCAAAGCGCCCGCCGAAGCCGCCGCGCTCACGGATCGCGGTGTGCTGGAGGTTGGCAAGCGGGCTGATATGCTGCGCGTCCGCGAGGTCGGCAATGTGCCGCAAGTCCGCAATCTCTGGGTAAAAGGCGTTCCGGCGTTTTAGGCGCCCGTCGCTGTCGTGGCGGTTTCCGCCTTCAGATACCCGACACAGACCGCGGACAGCGCCACCATCACTGCCGCAACACCGAGCATCATCGGCAGACCGCCCAACTGATAGGTCAGGCCAGATGCCAGCGTGCCGATCAGCCGACCGGCCGCATTCGCCATGTAATAGAAACCGACATCCATCGTGACCCGCTCGGCCTTGCTGAAGGACAGGATCAGGTAGGAATGGAGCGACGAGTTGACGGCGAAGACACCGCCAAAGACGAGCAGACCAATCACCAGAGAGACCGTCAGCCATGTCTGCGGCCCAGCCGACACGAGGGCCGCGATGGCCAAGACCGCCGGAATTACCGCGAGTGCCCACGCCCAGCGCCGAGCTGCAGACATCAATTCGCTCTCGGGCCGCGTCTTTGCCCGCAGGATACGCGGCGCATTCGCCTGCACCAGCCCGTAGAGAATGATCCAGCCCGCCATGAACGTCCCGATCAGGAAGAACGCGGTCCGGTTGCCTGCGGTCGTCCCGTCTGACAGCACCGCGTAGAAGTAGATCGGGATGCCGACCACAAACCACACATCCCGCGCCCCGAACAGAAAGACCCGCGCGGCACTCAGCCAGTTGATGTTAGCGGATTTGGAAAGAACCTCGGAAAACTTCGTCCCCTTGCGCCCCTTCGGCAGACCGGGCGGCATCAGGACCAGAATAGCGAGCAGGATGACCGCAAGGATCGCCGCCATTCCCAGGACTGCCGGAACAAAGCCGAGAAGTGCCAGAAGGCTGGCACCCAGCAGAAAACCGAGGCCCTTGACCATGTTCTTTGAACCGGTGAGCAGAGCCACCCAGCGGAACAACCCGCCATCAGCCGTCGGGGCCAGCAGCTTGACCGCCGATTTCGAAGACATCTTGGCAAGGTCCTTCGCGACACCGCTCGCGCCCTGCACCAGCATCACATAGGCAACCGAGACCCCGACGCTCCATGCAGGATCAAGATGCGCAAGGGCGAGCAAGGCAAGGATCTGCAAACCCAGACCGGCATAGAGCGTCGACGTCAGTCCGAACCGCGCCGCGATCCATCCCGCGCAAAGGTTGGTGACGACCCCTGCGATTTCATAGAGCACAAAAAGATAGGCCAGCTGGACCGGCGAAAAGCCCAGAGTGTGAAAGTGCAAAAGCACCAGCATCCGCAGCGCCCCGTCGGTCAGCATGAAAGCCCAATAGGCCGCCGTCACGGAGATATAGGCAGAGAGACCCTCGGGGCGTGCAGCGGGCTGGCTCACAAGCTGTCCCCGACCATAAAGGCCACATCGACAAGCCGGTGCGCATAGCCCATCTCGTTGTCATACCAGGCGTAGACTTTGACCTGCGTGCCGTTGACCACCATCGTCGAAGGCGCGTCAACGATGCTCGATCGGATGTCGTTTGTGTAGTCGGTCGAGACCAGCGGGCGCTCCTCATACCCCAAAATACCCCGCAGCGGACCCTCTGATGCAGTTTTGAACAACGCGTTGACCTCATCGGCGGTGGTTTCCCGCTCGACTTCGAAAACACAATCGGTCAGCGAGGCATTGAGCAGGGGCACCCGCACGGCGTGACCGTTCAACCGCCCCTTGAGTTCGGGATATATCAGGGTGATCGCGGTTGCGCTGCCCGTAGTGGTCGGGATCAGCGAATTGAGCGCCGAGCGCGCGCGGCGCAGGTCTTTGGCCGGTCGGTCCACAATGGTCTGCGTGTTGGTGACATCATGGATCGTCGTAATGGAACCATGCTTGATGCCGAGGTTCTCGTGGATGACCTTTACGACCGGGGCCAGACAGTTGGTCGTGCAACTGGCCGCAGTCACAATCCGGTGGCGCTTCGCATCGTAGGTATCTTGGTTCACCCCGTAGACGATATTGGCCGCATCCCCGTCTTTAACCGGTGCCGAGACGACCACCTTCTTCACGCCCTTCGCGAAATAGGGGGCAATCGCTACCTCTGTCTTGAAGACACCGGTGCAGTCGATCACCACATCGACACCGTCCAATGGCAGGTCGGTGATGTTGCGCGTGCCGATAAAGGGCAGACGCATACCGTCGATTGTCACGCTCTCCTCGTCATGGGCAAATTCAGCAGGCCAGCGGCCATGGACGGTATCGAACTCCAGCAGATGCGCGTGCATCTTAGGATCGCCGACCGCATCGTTGATCCATGCGATCTTGGCGCCGCGTTCAAGCAGCGGCCGCAGAGCCAGTTTACCTATCCGGCCAAGGCCGTTGAGGGCGTAGACGGTCATCAGGTCTGTCCTTCCGGGAGTGTCTGGCCGATCGCGTCGACGGCCTTTTGCAATGAGATACGATCTAGTGTCCCAATCGGCAGCGCGGCGAACCCCTGAATCCGGTTTTTCAGCGCGCCATAGGTCTGGTGAAAGGCGAGGCTTCTTTCCGCGTCTGTCCCTTCGGCCTTTACCGGATCAGGCATACCCCAATGGGCACTGATCGTCTGCCCCTTCCAGGCGGGGCATTCCTCGTTTGCGGCTTGGTCACAGACCGTAAAGACAAAATCCATACGCGGCGCATCTTCACCCTGAAACTCGGACAGGTCCTTGGACCGCAAACCCGAGACGTCGTGCCCGTTCTTTTCAAGCACTGCGAGCGCAAAGGGATTCAAAGCCGACCCCGGTCTGGTGCCTGCCGAATACGCGACAAAGCGTTCACCGCCGAGGTCACGCAGGAGCGCCTCGGCAAAGATGGACCGCGCAGAGTTGCCGGTGCAGATAAACAGCACGTTGAATTTTCGGGTAACCGTACCGCTGTCCTGAGCAGACGCCAGCGGGCTGCAAATCTCG
>CAXQAV010000461.1:0-3839 GCA_964221795.1 Luminiphilus sp.
CTGCCCTGCCATGCTTTGCAGGATCGAGACATGTTCGATCGTCGGCAGGCTCACCGCGCGCCGCATTGTCTGATCGGCGGACACTGTCGCACCGAATGTTGCATCCGCGTTGACCATCTGCGCCGCGTCCAGCGCGAATTCCCGCAAGCCCGGTTCCCAAGCCCCAACCAGCAGCAGCATATTTTTGGGGTGGTCTGCTGTGATCTCCTGCGAGAAGGCCGAAAGCAGGACAATTGGCCCGACCTCGGCACGGTCTCTGGCTACCCTGACAAGGATATCCGTGGCCATGGAATGACCCAGCAGCCCGATCTGGTCCGCGTCACCCCGGACTGCATCGATCACTTCGACTGTCTGTTCCACCAGAAGGCGCGTTGTTCCCTCGATCGCATTCACATCACCCGACATCGGCAAGCGGTGGCGCCCGTGGCCGAGAAAATCGAAGGCGTAGACCTGATAGCCTGCTGCCGCCAATGGCAGGGCATAGCCCTGCATCATCTCCGAGGACCCCGCGAAGCCGTGAGCAATCACGATCACAGGGCCGTGGCTGTCACCGCGAGCATAGCGCGTCACCGGCGTCTGTCCGATCATGGTGTCGGCCACCACCACGCCTGCGCGCGGGCGCTCCAGCACCCAGAGGGATGCAAGGATCAGGAACAGGGCAAGAATGATCCGCATCGGCCTAGCCAAGCGCCCACAAGGAATTCAACATAGCACCACCAGACCGCGTTTTGCGACGGTCGTCCAGCGCCTTGGGGCGCGTTGCTCAGATGGTGGTATGGGGGCGAACGAATGACAGGAAATAGTCTGCCATATCGTAGGGCGACGCAAACTCGTGTTCGCTGACATCAAGATAGGTAATCTGTTCGGAGAACCGATCGGCAAAGGCCTTGAGATAGGAAAGCTGGTGCACGTCGCTGGCCGCTCCTGCGATCAGACGGATGGGTACTTTCGAGGCGGCAATCTGCGCGCTCCAATCCTCCTGCGAGGCTTTGAAGCCATTGGTCGCAGCCCAAGTGCCTTGGGCAAAAATGCTCTGAACCGCACCTTCGACCTCGGGGAAGTTCGCCGGATCAAGGAAACTCTTGATGGCTTGGGGGCTGCCGCGATGGATCAGCCGGATTGCCGCATCGGCGCTCATCGCCTGAAACGACCGGCCCGCTGCCAGAACTGCACCATCACTCAAATGGAGGGACTCGTTAAGGTCCTTCTGCAGGACCGTCAGGATCTTGATCTTGGACTTGCTGCTGGCCAGATCAACACGCGGCAAGTTGGGGGACTGGACGATAATCTGGTCGAACCGGTCAGGCGATGCGCCCATGTAGGTCAGTGCTGCCCGCAGCCCGAAGTTTGAGGTCAACATTGTGGCGCGCGTCAATCCGAGCTGGTCCATGACTGCCAGGACATCCCCAGTCGCACAATCAATACGTGATGCGCCTGCCTCAGGCTGAGACGTCTTCCCGAAACCCGGGCCGACTATCGTGATGCATTGCACTCCCGCCTGCTTAAAGAGCCCTTCTGTCTTTGCAGGCCAGGTCCGCAGGCTTGGCGATGGCAGCAGAATGATCGGGTAACCTTTGGGATCGCCTGCAACAACCACCTCAACCACGCACCCGCCTGGACGCAAGACTGAAGCCTCGATCCGGTCGGGATGTTGTGACTTGGCAATGACCTGACCTGCGTTCTCGATGACCTTGCTGTCCTGATAGATCGCACGCAAGAGATCGGCCTGTGAGGTGACGCCGAATTTGTCGCAGATTGTGTAGAACTGCTTGCGCACCGTCGCGAGGGACCGCCCTCGTGCCTCTGCGATCTCGTTGAGTGTGCGACCCTTTAGAAACGCCTCGACAATCTCGATCTCGCTCGGGGAAAGGTCATGTCTGCGGAAGGTCAGGCCGTGCTGGCCCTCGGCCTCGGCCGTTGGCCCCAGCATGAAGAGGATATCTTCTCTGGCGCGGGATCCGCTTTGTGGCACTGCCACCATAACGAACGCGAGCGCTGGCGAGAAATGGCCGATCTTTGCGCGCGACGACCGGACGCGCGGGCCATCTGCATTTTCCGCGAGGAGTTCTTCAATCTGCTGTCCGATCGGCCCACCAGAGACAGGCCATATGTCCAACTCATCAATATGCAGGTGCGGTCCGGCCTCAAGCAGGGCCTTTGCATGTGCATTCGCCAGGATGATCTTGCCGCTCGCGCTCAGCAGCATGCAGGGTTCGAACCTTTCGTACACAAATCGATCAAGGCTGGACTGTTCGGCAGAGCTTTGCTGAACCCCGAGCAACGCGCCCAGCGACACGACCAGATTGTTGCCTGCAGGTGCAGACAGACGTGCGAGTACCTTTTCAGGGTGTTCGCTGATGGCTCGAAGAAGGTCTTCGATATCATCGGGGAGGTACGAAAGCGCTGGACCGCGGGCGGGCATGGATACGAACGGGCTTTCTTATCAATGTTTCATGCAGGACGACTGTCTATTGAATAGGTTTGGCGCAGCCGCCATTGAAAGCTGTGTTCAAGAATATCGTAAGGGCATGAAAACAGAGATTTCTGCAAAAAAAATAGCTGGAATGCCCAAAAATACTACAGGTGTAGTATAGCGCATTCCCGGCTATCGCAGAATAAAGGACGACAGGCGTCGCGCGCTGTTCTTGTTGCTCCGTTATCTGATTGAGGTGACGGACAGGGCACACACAGTGGACAGCAGGGGCGACGACTCAACCACATTGGTGAGATCCACAACCGTCGAACCCACCACTCTCGGATCATGTGCGTATTGCACCGGATTTGAACACGACTCGACCACACTCACGGACAAGGGGGCCTCTGGCCCTCTTGTCTATTTTTGGGGTGCTCGATCGCGCTCGGCGAAAGCATTCAGCTGACTGCGGAAATCGTCAGGCGAAAGACCGGGCGGCAAGGCACCGTCTGGCACAGGATAGACCATCAGCCCCGTCCGCAGCCCTGTCCCCTCGCCCAGATCGATGATCTGGTCGACCGCACGCCATTTCAGATCAACAACACCGAATGAGGACGTGAAGTGACAGCCTTCGGGCCCGAACTGCATCGTCACAGGGCCACGCCGCGCCTGCTCGTCGTCCAGAACACTGTTCAGCTTCCGCCGCTGGATCCGCCCGAACAGCATCAAGCCAACCCACATGATCACCATGCCGAGCAAAAACGCCGGCCCGCCCTGCAGTACGAAGTCGAAACGGTTGGCAATGACCACCAGCCCCATGATCCCGAACCAGCCAAGGACAAACAGAAGGGTCTGGGAGACACGTCGTTCAGATTTAACCTTGCACGCCGATGCCGCAGCCTTCCAGTAAAGGCGCTGGGGGATCGCGTCATATGTGATTGTCAGGGTTTCGCTCATCGGCAAGGTCCTTTGGCCGTCTCTTGCGCGACCTTACCCCCTGCCGGAAAAGCTTTCTTCAAAAAAGCGCATCCAGTTGCCGCCCATCAACTTGGCGACCTCACCAGCGTCAAACCCTATCTCGCGCAGGCCCGTGGCGATATTGCCGAAGTGACGGTTGTCCTGAAACCACTCAGGCATCGGCGGAAAGCCGGGGGCTGCGGCAGAGCCTTCGCCATAGTCGACCTCTTTGGTCCAGCGCCCCGTGCGCATCCATTCGACCACGCTATCGGGCTGATCCTGACAGAGATCCGAACCGATCCCGAAGTGGTCAACGCCATAGGTCTCGGCCATTGCGGCAACCATCGCGCAGAAGTCCTGCAAGGTGCAGTCCGACTTGCCTTTGAGGTGATGCGGGTAGAGCGAGAACCCCATCATCCCGCCGTTCTGCGTCACCGCACGGATGACCTCGTCACGTTTGTTCCGCAAG
>CAXQAV010000462.1:0-6135 GCA_964221795.1 Luminiphilus sp.
ACCGCCGATCTGGGCAAGCTGATCGCCAACGCGATTGACCCCACGATGAAGCAATACGGGCTGACCATCCCCGAGCTCTATATCGAAAACATCAGCCTGCCGCCCGCCGTAGAAGAAGCACTCGACAAGCGCACCTCGATGGGCCTTGCGGGCGATCTGGGCAAGTTCACTCAGTACTCGGCTGCCGAGGCGATGACCTCCGCCGCGAACAATCCCGCGGGTGGTGGCATGGCCGCCGGCCTTGGTGCAGGCATCGGCATGGCCATGGCAGGCAATATGATGAACCAGTCCGGGCCTTGGGGAGCCGCGCCCGCCCATGCAGCGCCACCCCCCCCACCTCCGGTCGAGCACGTCTGGCACATTGCCAAGGATGGCGAGGTCACAGGGCCGTTTTCAAAGGCGGCACTTGGCCGGATGGCAACGGAAGGTGCGCTGACGCGCGACAGTATGGTTTGGACCCAAGGGCAAGATGGCTGGAAAAGGGCCGAGGAGGTGATCGAACTGGCGCAGCTCTTTACCGTGATGCCGCCACCGCCGCCACCCGCGTGAGGGCGTGGACCTGCCTGTGGGCAGCCCTAGCTTACAGCCCATGCAACGCGGGCGACTTGACGCATATCTGCCACATCGGCGCACATGGCTGAAATTCAGCCATGCGTTGATGATTCCGCTGCTGGTCTGGTTCATCTTCGTCACACCTGACGATGTGATCCCCTTTGGCCCGCGAGCCTTTCAGGCGCACTCCATTCTGGCGCTCGTCTTTGTAACGATCTCGCTGATCTGGGTTGCAGATTATCTGCGGCGCGGTCTGGCAGGTCAGCCCGGGCCGAAACTGGGGCCGCGTGCGCGGGTCTTTCACTGGTGGGTTCACCGGATCATCATCTGGGGCCTGTTCGGTGTGGCTGTGACAGGGTTCCTGCTGGGGCTGACCTCGACGCGACTGCTCAAGGCTGGAGGCTTCCTGCCCATCGCGCCACCACTCGGACTGCCCGAAGCAAACGAAATTGTGGGCCAGTTCCACATCTATGAATTCTACCTGCTGGGCGTGATCGTCATCGCCCATGCGGGATTCCACATCTCGCGTCACATCCGGTTGCGTGACAACGCGCTCAGGATCATGGCCCCGAAAGCATTGCACAGGTTCCTATGACACAGCGGCGACTGATAATCATCCTGCACTGGTCGATCCTCATGCTGATCCTGATGATGGTGAAAGGCGGCACCTCGGCCCCCGTGCTGCGGTGGGCCTTTGTGATCGGCGGCGCGATCTGGGTCGCCATAGCGCTGGTGCGCGGCATGATGTGCAAACCCGGACCAAAGCTGCATGGCACGCTGCGGGCGGTTTATCCGTGGATGCACCGCGGGCTCTATACGGTCCTGGCTGTCACCGTCGCATTGAACGGGCTCGCATTGATTGGTGTGCTGCCCCATGACACCGGCTGGACCGCACTTCTGGTGCTTCTGGCTGCGGGAGCCCTTCACGGGCTGTTCCATTTCTGGCGCCACAATGTTCTATATGACGGGGCGCTGCGCATCATGATGCCGCGCTTCATGCACAAGATCTTCTGAGCCATGTCCGAAACAGCCATCACCCCCGCCGAACACCGCTTTCCCTGCGACAACTGTGGCTCTGACATGCGCTTTGATCCGGGTGACGAGCGGCTGATCTGTGACCACTGCGGCAACACCGAAGCGATCGCCAGCAGCGGCCCGTGGCAGGGCAGCATCCGCGAGATCGACTTTCAGCAAGGCGTGAACCAGCAACTCGCTGCCGAGGATATCGAGGAAACCTGCGTCAACGACTGTCCCAACTGCGGCGCGCAGACCGAGTTTGACCCCGATATCCACGCCGCCGAATGCCCCTTCTGCGCGACACCCGTTGTCACCAGTACCGGCGCGCACCGCCATATCAAGCCGCGCGGGCTACTGCCTTTCGAACTGGACGAAAGTCGTGCGCGGGATGCGATGACTGACTGGCTCGGCTCGCTCTGGTTCGCGCCGAACGGTTTGCAGAACTACGCCCGCAAGGGCCGCAAGATGAACGGCATCTATGTGCCCTACTGGACCTTCGATGCCGATACGAAAAGCCGCTACACCGGTCAGCGCGGCAAGCACTATTATGAGACCCGCACCGTGATGCGCGATGGCAAGCGCCAGACCGTCCGCGTCCGCAAGACCCGCTGGACGCCTGTTTCGGGCCGCGTTGCGCGGTTCTTTGATGATGTGCTCGTGCTGGCGTCGAAATCACTGCCCAAGCGATACACCGACGCGCTGGAGCCTTGGGACCTGTCTTCGCTCGAACCCTACAAGCCCGAATACCTCGCCGGTTTCCGCGCGGAGGGCTATCAGGTCGAACTCGTCGACGGTTTCACCGAAGCCCGCGCCTATATGGACCGCATGATCCGGCGCGACGTGAAATACGACATCGGCGGGGACGACCAGCGGATCGGCACCGTGGATACCACCGTCAGCGACGTGACCTTCAAACACATCCTGCTGCCGGTCTGGATGGCGGCCTACAAATATCGCGGCAAGACCTACCGCTTTGTCGTTAACGGCCGCACCGGCCGCGTGCAGGGCGAGCGCCCCTATTCCGCGTGGAAGATCGCTTTTGCCGTTTGCGTCGGACTAGTCATTGCACTTGTCGCAGGATTTGTTATCGCTAACAGCCAATAAATTCGGAAAGGCCCTGCGATGATCCTTTGTGCTGGCGAAGCCCTTATCGACATGCTGCCCCGCGAGACAGCGGCGGGCGAAAATGCCTTTGCGCCTCATGCAGGTGGTGCTGTGTTCAACACGGCGATTGCGCTGGGGCGGCTTGGTGCGCCTGTGCAGTTCTTTTCGGGCGTCTCTTCCGACCTCTTCGGCGATGTGCTGAAGGCGGAACTTGCCGCCTCGAAGGTCGACTGCAGCCCCGCCGCCATTTCCGACCGCCCGACCACGCTGGCCTTTGTGACACTGACCAATGGTCATGCCTCTTACGCCTTTTACGACGAAAACACCGCAGGCCGCATGATCACGCCGGAGGACCTGCCGAAGGTCACGGCCGATGCCGTCTTCGTCGGTGGTATCTCGCTCGCCGTGGAACCCTGCGCGGACGCCTACGAGGCGCTCGCCGCCAAAGCGACTGAGACTGCGGTGGTGATGATGGACCCCAACGTCCGCCCCAGCTTTATCAAGGACGCCAACCACTACCGCGCGCGGATCACGCGCATGATGGGTCATGCGGATATCGTCAAGATGTCGGACGAGGACCTTGCGTGGTTCTATCCCGATCAGGACACCGCGACTTCGGCGCGGGCTGTGGTGGCAAATGGTGTGAAACTGCTCTGCATCACCGAAGGGTCAAAGGGCGTGACGGGCTACACGGCCGCGCATGAGGTCTTTGTGGCGGCCAACAAGGCCGAAGTCGTCGATACTGTCGGCGCAGGCGATACGTTCAACGCAGGATTGCTCGCCAGCCTGCACGCGGCAGGTGCGTTGACCAAGGACCGCGTCGCAGACCTTGACGAAGACACCATCCGCGCAGCCCTCGCCATGGGCGCCAAGGTCGCAGCGATTACTGTCAGCCGTGCGGGCGCCAACCCGCCTTGGGCGCACGAACTATGAGGGCGCTGATCCAGGGGTCTCGGGCGCGTCGGTTGCGGTCGATGGCAAGGTGATCGGCGAGATCGGCCACGGTATGCTGATCCTGATCTGCGCGATGGAGGGTGACGACGCCACCAAAGGCACGGCCCTTGCCGCCAAGATCAGCAAACTGCGCATCTTCAAGGACGAAGACGGCAAGATGAACCGCTCGCTGCTGGATGTGGGCGGTGCGGCATTGATCGTCAGCCAGTTCACCCTTGCTGCTGATACGTCACGCGGCAACCGTCCGGGGTTCTCGGCAGCCGCGAAACCGGATGCGGGCAAAGCGCTTTATGAGAGTTTCGTGGCGGATATGGGGGCGCTAGGCATCACCACAGCGACCGGAGAATTCGGCGCGGATATGGCCGTCAGTCTGGTGAATGACGGGCCGGTGACGATCTGGATGGATGTCTAGACCCTCAGCACTCTTTCCCGACGACCAGCACCCAATAGGGACCGCGCGGTCCTTGGCTGATGCCAATGCCGAATTCCTCGATCCGCGGGTGCAGCATGTTGCGGCGGTGCCCCGGAGAGTTCATCCAGCCGGTGATGATCTGTTCGGGGCGGGGATAGCCCCATGCGATATTCTCGGCCACGATACAGGCGTCATAGCCCACACGGGTCACGCGGACATGTGAATTGCTGCCGTCGCTGCCGCGATGGTCAAAGAAATCATTGGCGAGCATATCGCAGGCGTGGCGCATCGCGGCTCGCCCCAATTCACGGTTGAACCGGAGCGGGGATTCGCCATTGGCGCGGCGGCTGGCATTCAGCCCCGCCGCGATCTCGGTCGCCATGGCATTGACGTTCTCTGGCATAGCACAACTGGCCGAAGCCGTTGTCCCGAAAAGGGAGGCAATCAGGATAGCAGCAGCACTCAGAATGGTTCTCATGGCAGACTCCGGCGCGGATGGAACTGCTATGAAGGTGTCAGACATTCTGGGCAAGCCTGTGGCAGGTCTAGGGCCAGAGGGCGGCAATTATCCGCGGATTTGCATCAAACTCTTGCCGATTGCGCTGATCGCAAAGATGCTGACTGCCACGCAGATGATTGCAGGGCCGACGGCCACATCCAAAATCACGGCAAGCCGCAGTCCGGCTATGGCGGACAAGGCCCCGATGCCCATTGCCAATAGCGCCATGCGCTCTGGCGTGGCAGCGTAATTGCGGGCCGAAGCCGCAGGAATAATCAGGAGGGCCGTGATCAGGAGTGCGCCAACAACCTTGATCGCGACCGCCACGACCGCAGCCAGAAGGACGGTCAGGATAAGTTGCTCGCGCCGCGGGTTGATACCCGCCGCGTGGGCGAGATCAGGGCTGAGCGTCGCGGTCAACAGTGCCGACCAATGCCACCAGAGCACCGCGATGACCAAGGCACCTCCGCCCCAGATCACGGCTAGATCACTGCGCGTGACCGCAAGCACATCGCCAAAGAGATATGCATCCAGATCGACCCGTTGCCCCGGGATCAGCGTCACTGCGACCAGACCGATGGCCAGCGCACCGTGTGACAACACGCCAAGCATCGTTTCCATTGAATTGCCCTGCCCGCTCAACCCGTGGATCAGGATCGCCATGCCAAGGGCGACGGCCGCGACACCGAGCGTGATCGACGCCCCGAAAAGTAATGCCAGCGCAACACCCAGAACCGCCGCATGGGCGGTAGCGTCACCGAAATAGGCCATGCGCCGCCAGACGACGAAGCACCCCAAAAGCCCTGCAGCCAAGGCCGTGCCGACCCCAGCAAGAGCCGCGCGGACCAGAAAATCATCCAGCATTATTCGGCGGCCTCATGCTGGTGGTGATCATGGTCGTGGTGGTGATCGTGATCATGTCCGTGGTCATGGTCATGCCGGTAGAGCGCCAGTGCGCCGCCCGTGCCGGTCCCGAACAATTCACGATAGGCCGGTGCGGCGGAGACCACTTCGGGCGTACCTTCGCAGCAGATGTGCCCGTTGAGGCAGATCACGCGGTCCGAGGCGCTCATGACGACGTGCAGTTCGTGGCTGACCATCAGAACAGCACAGCCCAACTCGCGCCGGACTGCGTCGATCTGGCGGTAGAAAGATGCAGACCCTGGTTGATCCAAACCTTGGGTCGCTTCATCCAGCATCAGCACATCCGGTTTCGACAGGATCGCCCGCGCAAGCAGCACCCGCTGGAACTGCCCGCCTGACAGCGCCGACATCTGCCGATCGGCGACACCTGCCACGCCCGCCGTGATCAGCGCCTGATCGGCCTCTGTCTTGCTGACAGGATGCGGCAGGTTGAGGAACCGGCGCACCGTGATCGGCAAGGTCGGATCGATGTGCAGCTTTTGCGGGACATATCCGATATTGAGGCCAGAGGCGCGGGTTACAGACCCTTTCTGTGCCTTCAACGCCCCGATCAGGACGCGCAGCAGGGTGGATTTGCCTGACCCGTTGGGGCCGACGATGGTGACGATCTCGCCCTTTTCCAGTGACAGGCTGACGTTCTGCAACACAGGGGAAGCCCCGTGGCCAAAGGTGA
>CAXQAV010000463.1:0-13003 GCA_964221795.1 Luminiphilus sp.
GAACCAGACGTTTGATCCCGCGAATGCCCGGGACGTTTTCAAGATTGCCGGCAGCGATTTCTATAGTGAGCATCTGATGCCCGGCCTCCTTGAGCGCCTTCAATCTGACGCCCCGCAGGTCAAGGTCCAGCTTGTCGATCTGGTGGCTGACAGTCACCTGGCCTCACTCAAGCAGTATTCGGTCGATATGGCGCTAGTTCCGAAGATTGACCTGCCAGACTGGGCCGAGGGGCAGGCGGTCTTCCACTCGGATTTCGCGGTGATCGCCCGAAAAGGTAACCCACGGGTGACCCATGCCGGATTGCTTGAGGGGCAGGTGATGCCGCTCGATCTCTTTTGTGACATGCGGCACGTCCTCTATTCGCCGCAGGGGAATTTGCGGGCGATGGGGGGTGCCGCGCTTGCGCGCGTGGGGCGGGAAAGGCGGGTCGTCGCGACGGTGCCGACTTTTGCCAGTGTCTGGCGCAATGTGGCACGCTCCGACCTGATTGCGATCCTGCCAGAGCAACTGGCCCGGGGCGTTGCTGATGAGTTAGGGCTTGCGATCTACCAGCCGCCGGTTCCGATTGATCGTGTCACGATCACGCTGATCTGGCACAGGCGGTTCACAGGCAATCCCGCGCACCGTTGGATGCGCGGCCTGATTGCTGACGTCATGGCACCGCCCAATGAAGGGTACCCGCCCTTTGATGCCTAGCGCAGCGCGCGCCCTTTGATGATCGCGTCTTTGCCGAATTTTTCGCGGATCTTGTCGGCGGCCTTTTCTGCCGCAGCCCGCTTTGCTGCACCCGGATCAAGCAGGTCGCCCTCGCGGTCGGCGTCGCTGTCTGAGGTGATCTCGGACAGGCCGACGCCCAGCAATCGGAAAGGGCCGCGCCCGCTGACCTGATCGAACAACCCGCGCGCTGTCCGGTAGATCGTGTCGGCGATCTGGGTGGGGTAATGCAGGCTTTGCCGTTTCGAGATCAGCTTGAAATCGTGGGTCTTGAGTTTGAGCTGCACCACACGCCCCGCCTTATCCTTGGCCTTGGCCCGCGCGCTGACCTTTTCGGCCATGCGCCAGAGGTGTCCGTCAAGGATGTCTATATCGTTCGTGTCCTCGTTGAATGTGGTTTCGTTCGATAGTGATTTGACCGGCGCATGGGAAGAAATGCGCCGCCCGTCCTCGCCCCGTGCCAGACTGTAGAGCCGTTCACCCATGCCGCCGAAGCGGTCATGCAAATCGCGGCGGTCCCACCGCAGAAGGTCGTCAAAGGTGCGGATGCCAGCGGCCTCGAGGCTGGCTTGCGCGGCAGGCCCGATCCCCCAGATCAGGCGGACGGATTTGGGGCGCAGGAAGGCAGTGGTTTCTGCCTTGCCGATCACAGAGAAACCGCGCGGCTTGTCGAGGTCCGAGGCGACCTTTGCCAGAAACTTGTTGTGAGAAAGCCCGATTGATCCGGTGAGCCCCAATTCGTCTTTCATCCGTTTGACCAGCCGCGCCAGCATCACGGCAGGTGGCGCGCCATGCAGACGAGCTGTGCCAGAGAGGTCCATGAAGGCTTCGTCCAGTGACAGCGGCTCGACCACAGGGGTCAGCTCGTCCATCATCTGGCGGATCGCGCGGCTGGCCTCGGTGTAGGCCTCGAAATTCGGACGGACGACAATGGCTTCGGGGCAGAGTTTCAGCGCCTGAAACATCGGCATCGCGGACTTCACCCCCTTGATCCGCGCCACATAGCAGGCGGTCGAGACAACGCCACGCCGCCCGCCACCGATAATCACGGGTTTGTCCGCCAGTGCGGGATTGTCGCGTTTCTCGACGGATGCGTAGAAAGCATCGCAATCCATATGCGCGATGGAGAGGTCGAAAAGCTCGGGATGGCGGGTGACGCGCGGGCTGCGACACTTGGGGCAGCGGGTCTCGCTGTCGAAGGTGGTCAGACAATCGCGGCACAGGGCTGGCATGGACCGAAGATATGCCTGCCAAGGGTGTTGCACAATCATCCGAAAGTGCTCCTGACGACAAAGAATCTTGTTGCTTTGCGCGTGGCTTTGTCTATGAGGTTTCCCATAGGAAACACGCCGGCCGGGAGAGAACGGTCAGGTCCGTCGCCGAAGGAGCAACCGCCCCGGTCACTCTCAGGCAAAGGGACCGGTTGGGGTGCAAAACGCCGAAGAGTGGCCTTGAATGGCCCGCCGAAGGAGCAAACCCGTCAGGGCGAAACTCTCAGGCACAGCAGACGGTGGGGGCAGCGCTGCCAAGCGCACATGGTTGGAGATGTACCATGCCTTCTATTGCTGTTCTCGGTGCCGGAATCACCGGTGTCACCACTGCTTATTCCCTGTCCCAGCGCGGCTATGATGTGACGGTTTTTGACCGTCAGCGCTATGCCGCAATGGAAACCAGCTTTGCCAATGGCGGCCAGCTTTCCGCGTCGAACGCTGAAGTCTGGAACCAGTGGTCGACAGTCATCAAAGGCATCAAATGGATGCTGCAAAGTGATGCGCCCTTGTCCGTGAACCCGCGCCCGAGCTGGCACAAGTTCAGCTGGATGGCCGAGTTTCTGGGCAACATTCCGAATTACAAAGCCAACACGATCGAGACCGCCCGTCTGGCCGTGACCGCCCGTGCGGGGCTGATGGAAATGGCCGAACGTTCTGGTGTGGATTTCGACTGGACTCCTGCCGGCATCCTGCACTTCTACAAGACAAAGAAAGACCTTGACCACGCCCGCCGCGTGAGTGGTCTGCTGGTGCAGGGTGGTCTGCACCGTCAGGAGCTGACTGCAGAAGAGACACTGGCGAAAGAACCGACTTTGAGCGGTGACGTGCTGGGCGGGTTCTGGACCGAAAGCGACAGCACAGGTGATATCCACAAGTTCACCTTTGGTCTCGCCGAATGGCTCAAGACGCAAGGGGTGCGCTTCGAGATGGGTCATGCCGTGACCGATGTGCGCTCTGACGCGGACGGGGTGACCGTGCGTGGCCGTGACGAACAGCGTTTCGATGCGCTTGTTGTCTCGGCCGGTGTGGCTTCGCGCTACTTCGCCAAAATGCTGGGCGACCGTGTGAACGTCTACCCGGTCAAGGGCTATTCGATCACGGTGAACTTGCGCGATGCAGCTTCGCAGGCCGCTGCGCCGACGGTGTCTTTGCTGGATGATAAAGCCAAGATCGTGACCTCGCGTCTCGGCAAGGACCGTTTCCGGATCGCCGGAACTGCCGAGTTCAACGGCGAGAACCGTGACATCCGTGCCGACCGCGTGAAGCCGCTGGTCGACTGGTGCGAGACCCATTTCCCCGGTGTCGGCACCGAAAGCTGCGTGCCCTGGGCGGGTCTGCGGCCGATGATGCCGAACATGATGCCGCGTGTCGGAGCAGGCCGCGATGCACGCGTGTTCTACAACACCGGACATGGGCATCTGGGCTGGACTCTCTCGGCTGCGACGGCGGACATCGTTGCAAGCACGATACAGTCGCGCCTCGGCCAGCAGAAAACGTATGGTATGCAGCGGCATACATTGAAATCGGCCTGAGGCATTCCTATCTTTAATTCAACTTTAACGACTGAAAGTTGAATTTGATGGAGCGACTTATGACCGAATTTCTTGGCCAGAACATCGTATTGCTGATGTTCGCGGTCTTTGTTGTTGTCTGCATTCTTGCAGGCGTTCGGATTGTGCCGCAGTCCGAGAAATACGTGGTCGAACGTCTGGGCCGACTGCACTCTGTGCTTGGCCCGGGCATCAACTTCATCGTGCCGTTTCTGGATCGGGTCCGTCACAAGGTCTCGATCCTCGAACGCCAGCTTCCCGCAATGACGCAGGATGCGATCACCTCCGACAACGTGTTGGTGCAGGTCGAAACCTCGGTCTTTTACCGCATTATCGAGCCCGAAAAGACCGTTTACCGTATCCGTGACGTGGATGGCGCGATTTCGACGACTGTTGCGGGTATCGTCCGTTCCGAGATCGGCCGCATGGAGTTGGATCAGGTGCAGGCGAACCGTGCGAATCTGATCGTCGCTGTGCGCGAGCAGGTGGCCCAGCAGGTCGACGACTGGGGCATCGAAGTAACCCGTGCGGAAATCTTGGACGTGAATCTGGATCAGGCGACCCGTCAGGCAATGTTGCAGCAGCTGAACGCCGAACGCGCCCGCCGTGCGCAGGTCACCGAGGCCGAGGGCAAGAAGCGTGCGGTCGAACTGCAGGCTGATGCCGACCTGTATGCGGCTGAGCAGGAATCCAAAGCGCGGCGCGTTCTGGCCGATGCCGAAGCCTATGCGACCGGCGTTGTCGCCGAGGCGATTGCCCAGAACGGTCTTGAGGCGGCCCAGTATCAGGTTGCCCTGAAACAGGTCGAGGCGCTGACAAAGCTCGGCGAAGGCACTGGCAACCAGACGGTTGTTCTCCCTTCCAATGCGCTAGATGCCTTTGCCGATGCTTTCAAGATGCTGAAAGGACGCGGCTGATGGCACTCTGGTTGGAATGGTGGTTCTGGATGGCAGGCGCGCTGGCGCTCGCAACGCTTGAGGTGATCGTGCCCGGCTACATCTTCCTCGGCTTTGCCGTCGGTGCGGGTGTGATGGGGCTCTTGATGCTCTTCGGATTGTCCGCAAGTGGCCTGGCGCTGACACTCGCGATTTTTGCTGTGATGTCGTTGGTTTCCTATCTGGTCATGCGCAAGGTCTTTGGACTGCGGACCGGACAGGTGAAGACGTGGGACACGGACATCAACGACAACTAGATCACTAGCATATCGTTTGAAAAAGAACCCCTGACCCTAGCGGTTGGGGGTTTGTGCTTGTGGCGATGCCAATTCGGCCTGAATGGCGAGCGCTGCCTGACGCGGATCGGGGGCTTTCCAGATCGGACGGCCTACGACCACATGGTCCGCACCATTGGCGATTGCCTGAGCAGGCGTCATCACGCGCTTCTGGTCGCCAAGGTCAGCACCTGCCGGACGCACGCCGGGGGTGACGATGAGCTTTCCTTCGGCCTCGGGCAGGGCGCGGATCAATGCGGCTTCTTGCGGTGAGGCAATCACACCATCAGCCCCGTTTGACAGGGCAATGCCTGCACGTTCCTGCACCAGATCGGCCACATCGCCAGCCTTGATGCAGGAGGCATCCAGATCAGCGCGGTCCAGCGAAGTCAGGATCGTGACTGCGAGGATCTTCATATCGGATCCGCCCGCGCCCTCGCGTGCCGCGCGCACGACATGCGGATCACCATGCACGGTCAGGAAATCCAGATCGAACTGGGCCACGCCGCGCACCGCTGCCTCGACCGTCGCGCCGATGTCAAAGAATTTCATGTCCAGAAAGATGCGCTTGCCGTGTTCCTGCTTGAGCTCGTTGGCAAGCGCGAGCCCGCCACCCGTCAGCATCCCCAGCCCGATCTTGTAGAAACTCACACTGTCGTCCAGCTTTTGCGCGAGTTCCAGCCCGTCGAGGACATTGGGCACATCCATTGCAACGATTAGACGGTCATCGGCCATGGGGTGCTCCTTTTCTCGCGATTTCTGGCGGTCTAGCGAAGCAGCAGCATTCAGACAAGCCAAGTCTTGCGAAAGCTCTGATGCGTTCCCATTTATGACTCGAGGCCCACCAAGCCATGTGCCGCCAAGCGGGCATGCATCAATTGGGCGCTTAACAAAGGAGAGACTCATGAACTTAGACAAGTTCACTGAGCGGTCGCGCGGTTTCGTACAAGCCGCCCAGACGATCGCATTGCGGGAAAGCCACCAGCGGCTCGCACCCGAACACCTGCTCAAAGCACTGATGGATGACGAGGAAGGGTTGGCCTCCAACCTGATCACGCGCGCGGGCGGTAATGCTCAGACCGTGCGTATGTCCGTTGATGCCGCCCTTGCCAAACTGCCGAAAGTCAGCGGCGACGCGGCGCAGGTCTATCTGGACAACACAACGGCCAAGGTCATCGCCGAGGCAGAAAACATCGCCAAGAAAGCAGGCGACAGCTTTGTGCCTGTCGAACGTCTGCTGACTGCACTTGCACTGGTCAAATCCAAGGCGAAAGAGGCTTTGGATGCTGGCGGCGTGACCCCGCAGGGCTTGAACGGTGCAATCAATGACATCCGCAAGGGACGCACCGCTGATAGTGCAACCGCCGAAGACAGCTTCGAGGCGCTGGCAAAATATGCCCGCGACCTGACCGAAGCTGCCGAGCAGGGCAAAATCGATCCCATCATCGGCCGTGACGAGGAAATCCGTCGCGCCATGCAGGTTCTGTCGCGCCGGACCAAGAACAACCCTGTTCTGATCGGTGAACCCGGTGTCGGTAAAACCGCAATTGCCGAGGGTCTCGCCCTGCGGATCGTGGATGGCGACGTGCCGGAATCCCTGCGCAACAAGAAGCTGATGGCGCTCGATATGGGTGCCCTGATCGCCGGTGCGAAGTATCGCGGTGAGTTCGAAGAACGCCAGAAAGCCGTCCTGAAAGAGATCGAGGCTGCGGCTGGCGAAGTCATCCTTTTCATCGACGAGATGCACACGCTGGTCGGTGCTGGCAAATCGGATGGCGCGATGGATGCCGCCAACCTGATCAAACCCGCTCTGGCGCGCGGCGAGCTGCACTGCATCGGTGCCACGACGCTCGATGAATACCGCAAATACGTCGAGAAAGACGCGGCCCTTGCCCGCCGGTTCCAGCCCTTGATGGTTGAGGAACCCACGGTCACGGATACTGTCAGCATCCTGCGCGGCATCAAGGAGAAATACGAACTTCACCACGGTGTCCGTATCTCTGACTCCGCACTTGTCGCGGCGGCCACGCTTTCGCACCGTTACATCACTGACCGATTCCTGCCGGACAAGGCGATTGACCTTGTCGACGAGGCTGCAAGCCGTTTGCGGATGGAAGTCGACAGCAAGCCCGAAGAACTGGACGCACTCGATCGCCAGATCCTGCAGCTTCAGATCGAAGCCGAGGCACTGAAGAAAGAGGACGACAAGGCATCCAAGGACCGCTTGGCCAAACTTGAGAAAGAATTGGCCGATTTGCAGGATCGTGGTTCGGAAATGACTGCTAAATGGCAGGCGGAGCGTGACAGGATGGAAGGCACGCGGGCGGTGAAAGAGAAACTTGACCGTGCCCGTGCTGATCTGGATATCGCCAAGCGGGAGGGCAATCTGGCAAGAGCCGGCGAGCTTTCTTACGGCGTTATTCCTCAGCTGGAACGCCAGCTTGCCGAGGCTGAAGGCAGCGACGACCTGATGGTCGAGGAAGCTGTGCGTCCTGAACAAATCGCCGAAGTGGTCGAGCGCTGGACCGGTATTCCGACCTCCAAAATGCTGGAGGGCGAGCGGGACAAGCTGCTCAAGATGGAAGAGCAACTGGGCAAGCGTGTCATCGGCCAAAGGGCCGCGGTGCGTGCCGTTTCCAATGCTGTCCGCCGCGCCCGCGCCGGTCTGAACGATGAGAACCGCCCGCTGGGGTCGTTCCTCTTCCTCGGGCCGACAGGTGTGGGTAAAACCGAACTGACCAAGGCAGTGGCCGAGTATCTCTTTGACGACGACAATGCGATGGTCCGCATCGACATGTCCGAGTTCATGGAGAAACACGCTGTCGCCCGTCTGATCGGCGCGCCCCCGGGCTATGTCGGCTATGACGAGGGCGGTGTCCTGACCGAGGCAGTGCGGCGGCGTCCGTATCAGGTGGTCCTGTTTGACGAAGTCGAAAAGGCGCATCCTGACGTGTTCAACGTCCTGTTGCAGGTTCTGGATGACGGTGTGCTGACCGATGGTCAGGGTCGCACCGTGGACTTCAAGCAGACGCTGATCATCCTGACGTCGAACCTTGGCGCGCAGGCGCTGAGTCAACTGCCTGACGGCGCTGACCCGGCCCAAGCCAAGCGGGATGTGATGGACGCGGTCCGCGCCCACTTCCGGCCCGAGTTCCTGAACCGTCTGGACGAGACCATCATATTCGACCGTCTGGCACGTGAGGACATGGCCGGTATCGTGCAGATCCAGCTCAAGCGGTTGGAGAAGCGGCTGGCAGGGCGGAACATCCACCTTGATCTGGATCAGGCCGCGCTCAAGTGGCTTGCCGACGAAGGCTATGATCCGGTCTTCGGTGCCCGTCCGCTCAAGCGCGTAATCCAGCGTGCCTTGCAAGACCAGCTGGCCGAGATGATCCTCGCCGGTGATGTGATGGACGGTGACACAATCGCCGTCAGTGCTGGCGCGGATGGTCTGCTGGTCGGTGACCGTGTCTCGACCAGCAACCGGCGGCCACCGGAAGACGTCGTCGTCCACTAAAACATTTCTTTCTTGAAATGTATGACACCCCCGGTCTAGTGTCGGGGGTGTTTTGGTTTAAGGGGTGCGGATCATGGCTGATCAGGAACACTGGAACCGTGTCTATGGTGCGCGGGAGGAACAGGCGCTCACGTGGTTCGAACCAGCGGCTGAACTGTCGTTAAATTTGGTCGCGACCTATTGCGCGCCGGACCAATCCGTCATTGATGTCGGCGGCGGCGCATCGCGGCTTGTCGACGGGCTCTTGCAACGGGGTCAGGCGCGGGTTGCGGTTCTGGACCTCTCGCACGCAGCGCTTGCCGCGTCAAAAGACCGGCTTGGTCAGGCCGCGGATGCCGTTGAATGGATCGTTGCTGACATCACCGCTTGGGAACCTGAGGCGCAGTGGGACCTCTGGCATGATCGGGCCGGGTTTCATTTTCTGACCGAGCGCCAAGATCAGGCCGCCTATTTCCGCACTATGGCCAAGGCGCTGGCCCATGGCGGCGTGGCGGTCATATCCACATTTGCACCTGACGGGCCGGAGACCTGTTCACAACTGCCGGTCCAGCGTTGGTCGGCAAAGGACCTTGCCGCAGCCGCAGAGGGATATGCGTCGGGGATGCTGGAACTTGTGGAGACGCGCCGGCACGTGCATGTCACGCCAAAGGGAAACCAGCAGCCCTTTACTGTCTGTGTGTTCCGCAGGATCGACAAGACAGGCTGATTTTCCGCTTGTAGGTCAGAAATACTGTCCTATATATGCGCGCATGGCTGAACCACGCACAGATACCGGACATACATGGCTTGATGACCTTCAGGGCATCTCGCTTAGCGTCTTTCTTGCCGGGATCGGCGTGCATCTGCTGACGACGCTTGGTCTCATCACGGGGTAAACAGCAGGTGTTGCTGTGATCCTGTCCTATCTGACGGGATATTCCTTCGGCCTCGTCTTCTTTCTGATCAACATCCCGTTCTACGTTCTGGCGTGGCGCAGGCTCGGTGTCGAATTCACGGTCAAGTCGCTCCTGTCTGTGACCGCCCTGTCAGTGATGACCGAGGTCATTCCGGCGGGTATGGTCTTTTCACATCTTGATCCGGCGCTGGGCGCTGTCACTTTTGGAGCGCTGACCGGCGTGGCACTGCTCGCGCTGTTCCGGCACAACGGATCGCTCGGTGGTCTTGGCGTGGTTGCCCTGCTTATTCAGGACACGACCGGTTTCCGTGCAGGCTGGGTCCAGTTGATCTTTGACGGCTTGGTCTTTGGCGTGGCGGTCCTGCTCTTCCAGCCGCAGGTGGTGCTTTATTCGCTGCTCGGAGCAGTCGTGCTGAACCTGATCATCGCGATCAACCACCGGCGGGATCGGTACATCGCCACATAAGAAAAGCCCCGACCTTGCGGCCGGGGCTTCTTGTTGCATCCTGCTGGGCTTTAGCCTTCTGGTGGCAGGATCACAGCGTCGATAACGTGGATCACACCATTCGAAGCCTCGATGTCGGCGGTGACGACGTTCGCGCCATTCACTGTGACGCCGCCCGTTGTGCCGATCGTGATCTCTGCACCATTCACTGTCGCGGCCATCATGCCGTCAGACAGATCGGTGGACATCACTTTGCCTGCGACCACGTGGTAGGTCAGAATGGCAGCCAGCGCTTCCGGGTCGGCCAGCAGGGCCTCAACTGTGCCCTCGGGCAGGGCTGCAAAGGCCTCGTCAGTTGGAGCGAAGACAGTGAACGGGCCTTCGCCCTTCAGCGTGTCCACCAGACCGGCGGCTTCAACAACGGCAACCAGCGTGGTGAATGTACCGGCACCGACTGCCGTGTCGACGATGTCCATCGAATGGCCGCCAGCAAAGGCAGCGCCGCCCATTGTGGCAACGACGGATGTGGCAAGGAAAGTTCTACGAAGCATGAGGTTTCTCCCAATTATGCATCAATGCCTTTCTTCAGCATCGCGATTTCTACGCCTTGGGAAGTGACTGGATCAGCGGGGTTTTTTGCCGATCCGGCTTGACGTGATCGAAGGATTTCCTGAGCCGCGGGTGCTCTCACCTTCCAGTCACACTTGTGTGAATCCATGTTAACAAAAGGCGGTATTTCTGGAACATTTCATTCGCCTAGCGGCATCGTGAGACACCTTTCAATCGTTTGCCCCTATATGATCAGCAAACGCAGAAAACGGAGACCGTAATGGCATACCGCTGGAAAAACGATCTGACTTTGGCCGATGTTACACCAAAGGCCGCCTATCTCAACCGCCGCCAGATCCTGGCAGGCACAGTCGGCCTAGGCGCGATTGGTCTGGCAGGCGGTGCATCCGCTCAAGGGCTGGAGCCGAATACTCTCGAAGAGATCACGAGCTACAATAACTTCTACGAGTTCGGTACCGGCAAGGATGATCCGGCGCGCAATGCCCACAAGATGGTCACCTCGCCATGGTCGATCAAAGTCGACGGGATGGTGGACCGCCCGGGTGACTATGCATTGAACGATCTTCTGGTCGGGCTTTCGGTCGAGGACCGCATCTACCGTTTCCGCTGTGTCGAAGCTTGGTCGATGGTCATCCCTTGGAACGGGATCGAGCTGGCCGATATCCTCAACAAGGTCGGGGTGAAATCCGGCGCGCGCGATGTGGCCTTTGAAACAGTGGTGCAGCCCGAGAACATGATCGGCGTGCAGCGCCGTGTCCTGGACTTCCCTTATGTCGAGGGTCTGCGTCTTGACGAGGCGATGCATCCGCTGACTATCATGGCGACAGGCATCTCTGACGAGCCGATCGCCAACCAGAACGGCGCCCCGATCCGCTTGGTCGTCCCGTGGAAGTACGGCTTCAAGTCGATCAAATCGATTGTCCGCATCACCCTGACCGATCAGGAGCCGCCGACAAGCTGGAACAAGGCGAATGGCCGCGAATACGGCTTCTATAGTAATGTGAACCCCAACGTAGATCACCCGCGCTGGTCGCAGGCAACCGAACGTCGGATCGGCGGCGGGTTGTTTGCCTCGCGTCAGGACACGCTGATGTTCAACGGTTATCCGGAAGTCGCCAGCCTCTATGAAGGCATGGACCTGCGGGAATTCTACTAGGATGAATGTTGCGGGTGATATTAACAGCGGCCTGCGCCGCGTTCCGGCCTGGCTGATCTATGTCGCCGGCGTAGCCTATGCGGTCTGGGAGTTCTGGCGCGCTCTCAACCAAATCGGTCCCTATCTTGTCGAGCCGATCAACGTGCTTGAACGGACCTATGGGGAGGTCGCCCTGAAGCTGCTGGTCCTCGGTCTTATTGTCACCCCGCTCCGGAAATGGGCAGGGGTGAATCTGATCGTGTTCCGGCGTGCAATCGGGGTGACAGCCTTCTTTTTTGTGCTGGCCCATTTCTTCGTCTTCGCCATCCTAGATGTGCAGAGCCTCGAGCGCGTGTGGACCGAGGTTGTGAAGCGCCCCTATGTGACGGTCGGCATGCTGTCGTTTGTCCTGCTGATTCCCCTCGCAATGACCTCGAACAACCTCTCGGTCCGGCGACTCGGGGCCGCGACATGGCGCCAGCTGCATAAGCTGACCTACCCTGCGGCGATTCTGGCGGCGATTCACTATCTGTGGCTTGTGAAGGGCTTCCAGCTGGAGCCGATCATCTATCTCGTGATCATTCTTGGGCTGGTTGCCAGCCGCTACATCGCTTTCGGGACGAAACGGCAGGCAGCCTGAGTCGCTGAATCGGCCTCTCATGGGGCCGATTCCACAAAGGCTGTGTGTCCTGCGCGTGGGTGGATAGTGTCTTCGCGCCGCTGATCCCCCAGATATGGTACCAGCGTTCACAAACCGCCTAATAAAATTGCGCAAAGCCCCCTCGCAGCCGCAGCGAAATTGCCCCAACCCCCTTAAAACACGGGGAAAATCGCCAAGATTAGAAAAAATACATTTTCTGCAAAAAAGGGGTTGCGGGTTCTGAGCGCTGGACGTAGAACCCCCTTCACCGGCGCTGCTGAGGCGGTGTTGGGACGCGGAAGCGGGGCGAGAGTTCTGAAGAAGCGGCTAAGAAATTTAGAGGTATTGCGGGCGGGGCGCGCCGGAAGTTAGGGCGCATCTTGTTTTGTTTTGTCTCTGCGCTGTTTGAAATTGATAGTATCTGAAGAGATATGTGGGCGGTTTGGTTCATTTCGATGGATCAACGTCTGTATATCGCGCTCTTAGGCTTCGGCCGATAATAGAGTGTCAGCTTCACTGTTTGGCGGCTTCTGGTAACTTTGGTTACTGAAGCACAACAAACAGAGAAAACGCCATATGATGTCAGTAATGTCATGTGGTGGATGTGCAGAGGTTCGAACGTCAAGGATAGCTTCGTAAGAGGCTTTCAACTTGAGAGTTTGATCCTGGCTCAGAACGAACGCTGGCGGCAGGCCTAACACATGCAAGTCGAGCGCACCTTCGGGTGAGCGGCGGACGGGTTAGTAACGCGTGGGAATATGCCCTTCACTACGGAATAGCCTCGGGAAACTGAGAGTAATACCGTATACGCCCTTTGGGGGAAAGATTTATCGGTGAAGGATTAGCCCGCGTCTGATTAGATAGTTGGTGGGGTAATGGCCTACCAAGTCGACGATCAGTAGCTGGTTTGAGAGGATGATCAGCAACACTGGGACTGAGACACGGCCCAGACTCCTACGGGAGGCAGCAGTGGGGAATCTTAGACAATGGGCGCAAGCCTGATCTAGCCATGCCGCGTGAGTGACGAAGGCCTTAGGGTCGTAAAGCTCTTTCGC
>CAXQAV010000464.1:0-4643 GCA_964221795.1 Luminiphilus sp.
AGAGCACCGAACAGCCAACGACGCCGCCGCCGATAATCACGCATCTGGTTGTGGTTTTCATTCTGTCTGGCTCCCTGAGATACTCCCTGCACTATGCCTGCCAATTATTTGCTGGCGGCACTGATAGCGACACGCGATGTCGCCAGGGGGCTATCGTTTCATCCGAGCATTGCTGACGGTAGGGCCGTCATTAAGCGAAAGGTTCTGTCGATGCGCACCCATGCCCAAGCCGTTGTCATCGGAGGCGGCGTGATCGGCTGCTCGATCCTCTACCATCTGACAAAACTTGGCTGGACCGATGTTGTTCTGTTGGAGCGCAGCGAGTTGACTAGTGGCTCCACATGGCATGCAGCCGCGAATATCCACGGCCTGCATGACAGCACCAACATCAGCCGCATCCAGCACTATACTATGAACCTCTACAAATCGCTGGAAGAGGAAACCGGCCAAAGCTGCGGCGTGTTCCAGCCCGGCTCGCTCTATCTCGCGCAGACCGAGGCGCGGGAGCACCAACTGCGTTTGCAGGCGGCTAAGGCGAAGTTCTACAAGATGAACTTCCACGAGGTCAGCCGGGACGAGGCCGAGCGCCTGCACCCACTGGTCGATTTCGACGGTATCTGCTGCATCATGTATGAACCGGATGGCGGCAACGTCGATCCCTCCGGCGTAACCAATGCCTATGCGGTCGGTGCGCGCCAGCGGGGTGCTGAAATCCACCGTTTCACACCTGTTACTGCAACGGTGCAACAACCGGATGGCACATGGATTGTCGAGACACCGAAGGGCGAGATCCGTGCGGAATGGGTGATCAACGCCGCGGGTCTCTGGGGCAGGGAAGTCGCCAAGCTCGCGGGCATCGAACTGCCGCTTCTGCCCACGGAACATCAGTATTTCGTCACCGAAACCATTGCTGAAATCGCCGCGATGGACCGCCGCCTGCCGTCGGTCGCAGACCGTGACGGCGAGTATTACCTTCGGCAGGAGGGCAAGGGCCTGCTCGTCGGCGCCTATGAGAAAGACGTGCGTTTCTGGGCCGAGGACGGCACGCCCCAGGGATTTGGCCATGAACTTTTCGCGGATGATCTGGAAAGGATCGAGGACAATATGATGCGCGCGATTGCCCGCGTGCCTGCCGTGGGCGAGGCGGGGATCAAACGCGTGATTAATGGCCCGATGATCTGGTCGCCGGACAGCAACGTCCTTTATGGGCCGCATCCGGACCTTTCGAACTACTTTTGCTGCAACGGGATCATCCCGGGCTTCAGCCAGTCAGGCGGCATGGGCCTGATGGCGGCGCAATGGATCATCAACGGCGAAAGCCAATATGATATGTTCGCTTGGGACGTGGCCCGCTTCGGCAAATGGGCGGATGCCAAATTCACCAAGGCGCGCGTGGGCGATCAATACGCAAAGCGGTTCAGCATCCATTTCCCCAACGAGGAACGCGAGGCAGGCCGTCCTGTGCGGACCCGCCCCGTCTACGAGATGCAAAAAGAGATGGGTGCTGTCTTTGGCCTGAACTACGGCTTGGAACCCCCGCTGTGGTTCGCTGAGATTCCGGGGGTCAAAGACACCAACGGCTTTACGCGCCAGAACTGGTTTGAACCTGTCGGCGCAGAATGCCGGATGTCGCGCGAACGGGCAGGGATCATCGATATTTCCAACTTTGCCAAATACTTCGTCACCGGCCCTGATGCGGAAGGATGGCTCAATGCGGTCTTTGCCAACACCATGCCCAAAGCTGTCGGACGGTCGTGCCTGACACCGCTGATCGGGGTAAATGGCGGCATTGTGGGCGACTTCACGGTCACGCGGCTGGCCGAAGCCGAATTTATGATCATCGGTGGTGGTGCCGCAGAACGCTATCACCAACGGTTCTGGAAAGAGGTTCCGCTGCCGGAAGGGACGTCCTTTGAAAGCCGGACCGATACGATGTGCGGGTTCAATGTTGCGGGGCCCAAGTCGCGTGAGCTGCAAACACGGTTAACAAACGCCGATCTGTCAACCGGGGCGTTTCCCTTCATGCGCAGCCAGCGGATCACCGTGGCAGGCGTCGACGTCATCGCGCTGAGGGTCTCGTTTACCGGTGATCTGGGGTGGGAGCTGCATTGCGCGCAAGAGGATCAACCGCGGCTTTACGCAGCGTTGCTGGACGCTGGCAAAGAGATTGGAGCCGGCCCTGTCGGTTCACGCGCGCTGATGTCGTTGCGGATCGAAAAAGGCTACGGCAGCTGGAGCCGCGAATACTCTCCGGAATACTGGCCGCAGGAAGTCGGGCTTGATCGTCTGATCAAGCTTGAAAAGGATTTTCTGAACAAGGACGGATATTTGCGCATCAAAGATAATGCACCCCGCGAGATGCTGTCACTTGTCGAGGTGCAGGATGTCACGAATGCCGATGCCACGGGGGGCGAGCCGATCTTTCTGCCCGATGGGACGCCGGTTGGTCGTGTGACCTCGGGGACCTATGGATATTCAGTCGGAAAGTCCTTGGCGCTTGGCTATCTCAAGGGTGTCTCGCCCGGAACAGCGGTAGACGTCATGATCCTTGGGGAACCACATCGCGGGGTCGTGCTCACCGAGCCGCCCTTTGATCCGAAGGGTGAAAAACTCAGAGCATAACGAAATAGGGCGGCCAAACAGCCGCCCTGACCATTTACGGGATGATCCGTGTATATTTTGTGCCTTCCAGGGTAGCCCCCACCCGCAGACCAGTCTGACCAAACACCGCTGCAATCACTGGCGACAGCGAGGTTGTTGTCTCCGCCCGTAGCATCTCTGCCTGATTGGAGAAGGCATACTCCACATCTGCTCCAGCCGCCCAGCCCTGCGACCGGCGGAAGTCTGACAACGCGTCCTGCGTCATGAAAAAGAGAACATGACTATACTGCTGAGCACCAATCTGGAGGCCAGCGCTTCCTGCAACAGCGGCGTAGTAATCCACCGTCGACTGACCGACCCGCAGCGCGCCGCGCCCGTATGACCCGCCGAGACCGAGGCCCACTTCTGTCACAAGCGGCATCACGAGGATACCCGCCGCCTGTGACGCGAGCTGCTGGGTGCCCGGATAGGCCTGATACATTGCGTTGAGAGTTGAATCCACACGCGCATCAATCGTTGCAGCGCCTTCACTGCCAATACCATTTCCACATGCCGCGAGGGTAGTCGCTACTGCTCCAAGCGCGAATCCGCGCCGTGATAAATCAGTCATCTGATGTCCGCCTATATGCCTGTGAGCGGGCGTTTCTCGCCCTGTTATGCGGCAATGATAGGACATCACACGGCGTATGTCACCCGCGTTCATCATGCGGGCGATTTGGTAGGATGGAGGCAGTGTGATACGCTCGGGTATATGGGAGGGCCAAAGATGCCAGATCTTGGAAGTTTTATCGCCGACTGCCTTACGGCTGTCAGGCTGGTCCCAACGCACAAAGCCGTTGCTGAAGTGATGCGCGAAAGAATGAACGACCATAGTGCATTTCTGGCTGAAATCGGTGAGCCGACCGAACCGGGACTGATCCCGCTTTACAAGTCGCCGGAGCTGACGATCATCAATGTGGTCTGGAAACCGGAAATGGTGCTGATGCCGCATGATCATGCAATGTGGGCAGTCATCGGTCTCTACACAGGCCGCGAGGACAATATCTTCTGGCGTCAACTCGAGGACAATGGCGGCCCCCAGATCGAGGCTGCAGGCGCGCGGTCAATGGGCCCGGGTGATGTGACCCCGCTTGGCAAAGATGTAATCCACTCTGTCACCAATCCTCTTGGCAAGCTGACCGGGGCGATCCACGTTTACGGCGGAGACTTCTTTGAGGCTGAACGGTTGGAATGGGAGGCCGAAGGACTGACCTCTCGCCGCTGGGATGCGGAGCGGACAAAAGCGCTCTTCGAGAACTAGCTCAGGTGTTCAAGAGCCGTGCTGCAGCGGGCGCGAAATACGTCAAAATTCCGTCGCAACCCGCCCGTTTGAACGACAAAAGGCTTTCGAGCATGACCTTTTCGCCGTCCAGCCAGCCGTTCTGGGCCGCCGCCTGCAGCATCGCGTATTCGCCACTCACCTGATAGGCGTAGGTCGGCACGCCAAAGCTGTCTTTCACGCGGCGGCAGATGTCGAGGTAGGGCATACCGGGTTTGACCATGACCATATCCGCGCCTTCCATCAGGTCGCGTTCGACCAGACGCAGGGCCTCGTCACTATTGCCGGGGTCCATCTGGTAGGTCTTCTTGTCCCCCGTCAGCGCCGAAGAGGCCCCGACAGCATCACGGAACGGCCCATAGAAGCTGGAGGCATATTTGGCCGTGTAACTCAGGATACAGACATTCTGATGCCCTTCGGACTCCAGTGCCATGCGGATCGCGCCGATCCGCCCGTCCATCATGTCCGAGGGGCCAAGGATATCGGCACCTGCCTCCGCCTGTGCGAGGGCCATTTTCACCAGAGCATCAACCGTGCGGTCGTTCACGATCTCGCCGTTTTCTACATAGCCGTCGTGGCCGTTGATATTGTAGGGATCGAGGGCGATGTCGGTCATGACGGCAATCTCCGGAGCCGCGTCCTTGATTGCGCGGATCGCCTGATTGGTCAGGTTGTCAGGGTCCCAAGCCATGGCGCAGTCTTCGGTCCGGGCCTCCATGCCCGT
>CAXQAV010000465.1:0-7417 GCA_964221795.1 Luminiphilus sp.
ACAAGAGCATCGCCAACGAGCTGGGCATCTGCGAGGCGACGGTGAAAGTGCATCTGCGCACCTGCTTCCGCAAGATCGGCGCCAAGAACCGCACCCAGGCCGCGCTCTGGGCCTCGGAGCGGCTGTCCCCATTAGGCCGGGCCGAGAGGCGGGGCAGGTTGCCAGAACCGACGGGGGGCTGTGCCAAAGGCGATGGTCGTTAAGTCTCGAGGCGTGGCACGGTGTTGGGTTCGATCGTAAACAAACGTGCTGAATTCTGAAACGCCATCATTCGGGGGAGGCCCATGCAGGAGCTCTTTGTATGTTTCCGGATGAGCCACTGATTTCGCAGCTGTTGCGATTGCGCACCCCGTAGTGTGCCGCCCTGGTTTAGGCGATAGAGCCAGCATCGAGTGGATATTGCCGTTTGCGCTGTTTCTCGTCCGCCTTTGTGGTTCCGTGTGTTTGCCGTGGCACCCGAAACCAAAGAGCCGAACGAGGATACTCTGAACTTCGGGTGACCTTCATCAATCGAAGGAGGCCACGATGCCCAGTTTTTCTACCCGTGAACATTTTGCGGTCGGCGACCTTGTCGCTTTTGATTTTCCCTACACGGACGGGGGTTCGAAAACGCGCGTCTGTGCGATTGTCGCTGATGAGCCAGAGTTGAACGAAGTCGTGATTGCCTACGGCACGTCAAATCTGCGCCTGAATAACAACCCGGACAATGCGATTTCGTTGTTTGCATGCCGAGACTGGAAATCTGCGGGACTGCATGAGGCAACTCGTTTCCAGGTGGATCGCCGCATTCGCGTCAAACTGGGGGACCCCCGCTTCCAGCAGCGACGATCCCTGCGCACCGCTAAAGTAGGCAAACTCTCCCAAAGCCAAGCCCGCCGCCTCAGCGAAATTTACAACCGGTTGCCTGCAGTGCCCCCCTGTCAGGAAAGAAATGGTATTCATCCCGGCCCGTCCTGCAAGGCGCGGCGTCCGTCCTTTCTCGGACGCCGCAATGCGGGGAAGGGGCGCGCAGTTGCCGCAAATTGAACCACAACAGCTGTCTGCGGGGCCTGCTGGCCCTGCAGCTTTCCCGAGCCGCATTCCGTCCAGAAAGCAAGGCACGGCACGCCGCTGACCGGCGCCGGGAGACATGGCGCGCGCCTCTGCGCCGCAATTTTTTGACCAATTGTTTGGGCGTGACCGCCTCAGGATTCATCTCCCTTCCGATAAAACGGAAATGGAGTGTCCAAGTTGATCATGCCCCCTGATGAGATCTTTTCAGCCCGCGAAGCAGCCGGTTTGCTGCGCAGATCCGAGCGGCAGGTGCTGCGGTACCTTAAGGACGGCACATTGCATGGCGAGCGCAAGAATGGTCGCTGGCAAATAACCGCTCTGGCCATCTGGAACTACCAGGGCATCGCCCAGGAAATGCAGCAGATCTGGGTCGAGTACTGTGTTCGGATGGCGCAAAATGACTGCAATTAATGTCGTTTATTTTCAGTGCGTTGTGTGGTTCGGGGAAGCTGGCTGGTCTCCATTGCGTGGGAATGCAGGCCGCCCAGTGTTCCCCGGTGTCGGCAGGTGTCGCCCCGGGTCGGGCTGCGTCACGGCAGGGCAGGGGGCGTCTGCCCCTGTCACCGGTTCGGGGGTGTTCTGAAAGCGCGCCTGACTTTGAGCACGCTTTCAAAACACCCCCATCCCAGTCGACAAGAAAGGCAAGACTATGCTGGATACTACACCAACCACAGGCACCACCGCGGATGTGATTTCGGTCCTGCGTCTGACACCACTCAACGCCACCACACGAATGATCACCATCAAATCGGTGCGCAGGCTTCGGGAGGTCCTTTCAGGTGGGCCCGACATCCCGGCTGATGCGTTCTTTGCTGCGGCGGAAACGGCAACGCTGGAACTGCGCGGGCAGATAGGCGATCGTCACAGCCAAATCCTCAGCGATGTGAAACGCGCCAAACGGGCCTGGAACGACACCTTCCGCCGGGACCTGGTCCTGCGGTTGCGGGGGCGCCTGCCAAGCCTGCAGGATGCCATCGACGCCGTGGAAGCGGGTGGATCTACCGAGCAGGTCAAACGCAGGGTTCAGTCTCTCCGCAAGCTGGCCGAGAGCCAGGCCACCTCACCCGCTGGCATCATCGCCACTGCAGTCGTCGTGGAACCGCTGCTGCGCCGATTGACGCCGGAAGATCTCGATGTGCATACTGCCAAGTCTCTCAGCAACAAGCTCGCACAGATCCGCGCTGCAGTGAGACTCGTCGATCCCAATGCGATCTCGGGCAGGGCAGCGGACATCAAGACGCTGCCACAGGCCTGGCACGAGCTTCTGGACACACTGACCGGGAAGCTCTCTGTTTCTTATACGGCAGAGTGCGCGATCTTTCGGCGTCTGGCGGTTCGGTCCGACCGTGACGGTCTGCTTCCCGGAGATATCACGGCTGAATTTCTGAAGACATTCACCGCACATGAGCTCGCGACTAAGTCTGACAGCCATCGGGAAAAGTTGCGGCGCGCCGGGCGGGTCTGGAATGAGGTCATCCAGTCACAAGGTTTGACAGCTGCGCATTTTGAAAACACCGGTCCGCAAAACCGGCTGCCGGATGTTGCGTGGGCCGCGGTTCCGGAGACCATCCGCGCCCGCGTGGAGGCATTGATGAACCGGATGGTGGCCCCGCAGGGGGATGAGGACTGGTCGTCGTTTGTCGAAGACGCTGATGAAGACGATCTCGGACTGGGCGACCTGGTCGACGATGCTGGTTACGCGGGCGCAGCGATCCCCCGCGAGTTGGGCACGCAGCGCAATCTGAGCGATGCTGTTAAACGTGTCTGGCATGCCGCAGAGACCAGTCCAAAGGTGACCCGGAAACCCGAGCGGCTGGAAGATCTGTTCCGCCAGGATTGTCTGGTCGCCACCGTGGCTGCCATTCGTGAGAAACGCCGGGCCAGGGTGGAAGCCCGGGGAGAGTCGTGGGAGGCACATAAAAAGGGGCGTTATGAATGCTCTCTGGTGCAGGCCCTCTATTCTGTCGGAAAATCCTGTGACCTGCCCGAAGACATTCTCGAACCGGTTCGGAAAATGACCCTCAATCTGGATCCAAGCGTGGTCGGAACCAAGCTGAAGTCCGATGGCACTCTGGCGTATGTCTATGAGGATCGAAAGATCGGCCGCCATCATGAGGACATGCTGCGGCAGTTCAACGAGGACGCTGCCCTCAAAAGATGGTTCCAGGCCCCCGGCGTACTTTGGCGGCAGGCGGAAAAGTGGGTGAAACAGGGGCGCAACCGGCCCATGATTGCCCAGGCCTCCCTGGCGAGATCAGCACTGATCGCGCAGTTGGCGCAGCGGGTCACGCCGATGCGGCGCACCAATCTGGTGCGGTTGCGGGCCTTTGGCGATGAGGCTCATTTTAACCTGCCAATCGGGGCCGGGGAGGGGACACTGATCCTGCCTGGGGCCGAGCTGAAGAACTTAAGATCCATCCATGTCACGATCGACCAGGAAACCGTCCGGATGCTGAAACGCTTTATCGAGGTCTATCGCCCTCTGTTCGTCGCGTGCTCAAAGGCGGACCCGGAAAACCCGCATCTCTTTCCCGGCGCCGGAAGCGAGCGCAAAGAGCGCGGGGAAAACGGCGGCTACCCAGAAGGCTTTGGATACATGACCAAGGATAAACTGTGCCAGAGGTTCCGTCAGCACATCCGGAAACACGCTCTGTTGCGTATGGATTTGCAGGTGATGCGCCATATCGCTGGGAAGGTGATCCTCGATATGGACCCCAGCGCGATGGGTCTGGTGCAGGAAGTTCTGGGACACAAACGGATCGAAACCACGCAGAGCTATTATGCGCAGGTCAGCAAGATCGTCGCGCAGAAGAATTATTTGCAGCTGCTCGACCAGTATGCCCGGCGCGTCATGTCGCATGTCGATTTCCGCATCGACCTCGAACAGCAACTGGAGGGCTGAGAGATGTCAAAGCATCGCCTGTCCCTGCCGCCGTCAGACTGGTCCGAAGACATTCGGGCCAGGTTCCATGACGCGTTTGCCGGGTCGTCGACACATCAGCGCCCCCGTCTTGAGCAGGGGTTGGGCCGCTGGCTGCTGGAAGCCGGTCAGGATGATCTGCCCCCGGATTTGATTACACCGGCGCTGCTGGAGCGCAGATTGGGGCATCTGCGCCCGGAACTGCAGGCCGCCGTCCGGCAGGCCCTGCAAGCGGTGTTCCCCGCGGCCAAAGTCTTCGGACGCGAGGCCCGTGTCGAGGTCGAGAGCAAGCGCGCGGCGTTGCAGCGCGAGGTTGACCGCAACTGGCATCGTCTGCCACCTGCCTGGCAGGAGGTTGCGCGACCCAAACTGCATTTCTGCCCCGAGGGTTTGAGTGATGGGCTCTTGGTCGAGGCCTGGACGCCGGATACGTTGCAATCCCGCCTGCAGACCGCATGGGCGTTTTTTGATTTCTGCCGGGATCAGGGGCTGGCTGACGACGTAGCGCCTGAGAGCGTCAGGCAATATCTCAATCAGCAGCAAAAGTTCTACCAGGCCGGAAAAATCTCGATTGCCACCACGCACGGTGCTCTTCAGCGGCTGAAGCTGCTGGGGATTGCTCTGTTTCCCGGTCGAAACTGGGACTGGCTGGACCCGGTGATACGGATCCTAAAGAAAAAGGCCGCCCTGCAGCCGTCGCGCAATGACGCGCGCATTGTCGATCTCGCCGAGTTGCGGCTGGCGGCGCTCAGTTGTGCCGATGTAGCGCTGGGATATCATTTGGCCGTCACGGGGCACAAGAAGCGCACCAGCGCAAACAAGCTGGCCCGCACCGGTCTCGCGATCAGCCTGCTGGTGAACTCTCCAATCCGGCTGGACTCCCTGGCCACGCTGGATCTGAAAGAGAATTTTGATGCAGGCTTTACCCGGCTGTATCTTTCTCCGCGCGAGACCAAGGACAAGCAGCGGGATGAACGGCTGCTGTCGCCGGACGTACAGAAGCAATTGCGTGATTACATCGCACACCATCGCGCCGTGGTCGCGCCGACGCAGGAAACCGCGCTGTTTGTCGGCAGCCGCGGCAAGCCTGTTGCTCCGGCCTACCTCAGCCAGACGGTCGGCGATCAATGCGATAAGCTGTTTGGCAAGCGTGTGACACCGCAGGTCATTCGCAACATCATTGCCGGGTTCATTGTCTCCGAAGCGCCGGAAAAGGCCAGCCTGGCCAGCGTCGTGCTGAACCACGCTTCGGCGGCAACCACGGAAACCTACCGGTCCAGTGGCAAGCAGATCCAGGCAGCGAAGAAGCTGTGCGCTGTGAATGACCAGGGCCGGGAGGCACACGGAGTGGAACCGGTGGGTCCGGCAAAAACGGAAAAGGGCAGGGGGCGTACTCGTCAGATCAGGCTGGTGCGGGAGCGTTCGCACCGGCGCAGGGACGGAACAGTCTGACAGCGCTCAAAAAAACGCCGGTCAAAGATCAAGCACCCTTAGATCCGGTGCGCGGTGTCGGTATCAGGGACCAGGGCTTGTTCGGTGAAGCCCGGCCACTGAAACCACACCCGCGGCACAGAACACAATTGAAACGGAAAGGAGAAGCTTGAAGCCGGGGCATTGCGCCCGGGCATGCAGAGGAGAACGTTATGTTCGATCTTTCCCAACTTGGCCTGCAAAATCTGCAGGCTTTTCTCCGCGGCCACAGTGAAGCACTGCAAAACACCGCATTGCTTCTCGGCGGTCAGCCTGCGCTGCGGCGCACCCAGCGTTTGCTGGAAGACATCTCGGGGGGCAGAAGGCTCACCCGGCGACTGGAGCGGGAGCTCTGTGTTCTGCATCGGCTGCTGTCGCTGGAAGATGTTTGTGACTTCGAGACTATCGAGGCGGCCTATTTTGCCGAGTTGGATCCGGCGTCGCCAGTCACAGAAGAGATCTGCCTGCTTTGCGATAGATTTACCGACTGTCTCGACGCCCTCGGCCTGGTCGACTGGACCAGCGAGGATGGTTTCGACATTGCCGCGTGACGCCCCCGGTCAGCTTTTTTCGAAGCTGACCGCCTTGAAGGCGCCTGCAATATCGCAGGCCCGCAACGGGAGACATCCATGTCAAACCTCGAACCCCTCGAAGACCTCATCTACGACACGCTGCGTCAGGGGCGTATCTTTGCGGAAGCCTGGGAGGCCGCCGCCATCGACACAACCGGCAGCCTGCGCCGCCTTTGGCCCGCCACCATTAGCCGTCTGAAAGACGGTGATTGTTTGGAAGACCAGGACACGGATGTGTTCAAGCGCATGGCTGAAACCATACTCAATGCTCGCTCTGATATACAGGCAAAGCTGGGCGAGCAGGGGCGCAATGACCGCGACGAGCTATGTGCTCGCAAACTCCAGCTAGACATGCTGATGGTGTACTTCGGATCTTTCTGGAAGCGCAGGCAGAAGGTCTACGACCGTCAGAAAGCCGAAGAGCTTTATGGCAAGATGTTTTAATTTAGCCACTAGGATTGGGCGAACCCTCGGTTTCGTGCATGCGCCGCAGCAGTTGTGACCTAATGGGATGAACTGCCTTCCCGCCGAGACCGCGGTTGAATGGGTGCCAGCGGCGGGGGGCTGCCAGTGCTGCCCTTTCACCATATGCACTTGTTGGATAATAGGCGTTCAGCTAGCTGAACGCCGCGTTCAGTATGATGAACGCACTAAACTAAAATTATATAAATAAGACTCACGACTTCCTCTCACCGCAAATTTGTGTGTGAGAGGCCCTTTGACCTGCTACCCGGAACCTGGACCGCCAGAAGCTGGATTTTTCCGGCTCTGTCACGATGACGGGCTGGTAACGCCAACGGAATAATGCATGGCAATCGGGACGTTGTATCCGATTGCGTTGTGAGGTCTGTCCTCGTTGTAGTGTCTACGCCAATCCTCCAGCTTTTCGCGGGCGTCCGCAAGGTGTCCGTCGTCAGGGATTTTGGGACAGATGGCGGCCTGATCTAAGAGAGGGCTTGGCGCATCTTGTTGGTTTGATTATGCGGCGGATTTGCGGTGAAGCAAGCGTCTGGTTTCGAGGGTCCTTCGTTTGATCCTTTCTCGCTGTTTCAGGATGGTCTGGCCGCGCCCGAAGTAGACATCGGCCGGAGTGAGGTTTTGCAGGCTCTCGTGATAGCGCCGGTGGTTGTCGTGGTCGACAAAGGCGTCGATCTGTTGCCTGAGATCACCGGGCAGGTCGTAGTTTTCCATCAAGATGCGGTTCTTTAGGGTCTGGTGCCATCGCTCGATCTTGCCCTGGGTTTGCGGATGATATGGGGCACCGCGGACATGATCCATCTGCCGGTCTTCCAGCCAGTCGGCCAGTTCACCCGAGATATAACTCGACCCGTTGTCCGAGGGCATGCGCGGCTTGTGCAGCACGGTTGCCTGGTCACACCCCGAAGCCTGCAGCGCCAAGTCG
>CAXQAV010000466.1:0-4592 GCA_964221795.1 Luminiphilus sp.
GTCCAGTCGGTGTAATGCGCCTCGACCGGGCCAAGGTAGGGGCGCTGCACTTCCAGACAGCGGACATGGTCCATCTCGTCGGTCTCGACGATGCCTGCTTCGGGGTTCTCCAGCGCCCAGACCATGCCGGCCAGCACGGCAGAGGTCACCTGCAGGCCGGTCGCGTTCTGGTAAGGCGCAAGGCCCTTGGCCTCTTCATTCGACAGGCGCGAACCGAACCAGAGCGCGTTCTTCTCGTGCCCGAAGAGCAGCACGCCAAGCTCGTCAATGCCGGTGATAATCTCGTCAGGTTCGAGAATTTCATGCACGGTCTGCTGTTTGCCCGAGCCGAACATCTCGTGCAGCGACAGCACCGCATCGTCGGATGGGTGATAGGCATAATGGCAGGTCGGGCGGAATTCAGGGTTCGCAGGGTCGCCGACAGTGTAGTAATCGGAGATGCTGATCGCCTCGTTATGGGTCACAAGGAAACCGAACTGCGGTCCGGGTGTCGGGCACCATGTGTGTACCCGTGTGATCGCTCCGGGACGTTCGAACCAGATGCCTGCCTGACAGCCGGTGTCATAGGAATGCGCGGTTTCGGGCATCCATTTTTCATGAGTGCCCCAGCCTAATTCAGCAGGCTGGAAACCTTCCGAGATGAACCCCTCGACCGACCATGTGTTCACAAAGGTGCCGCGTGGCTTTGGTTTGGCACGGGCCTGTGTATCGCGCTCGGCGACATGCACGCCCTTGATGCCGAGGCTTTGCATCAGCTTAGCCCAGCCTTGGCGGTCGGTTGGCATCGGGTCGTTGCGGCCAAGGTCGGCCACAAGAGTCATCATCGCCTCCTTGACAAACCAGCTGACCATGCCGGGGTTGGCACCGCAGCAGGAAACGGCGGTCGGCCCGCCGGGGTTGGCCGCCCTTTCGTCGCGCACCTTCTGGCGCAGGGCATAGTTGGTGCGATCGGCGTTATTCGGGGTCTCGAAATAGAAACCGGCCCAGGGCTCTACCACGGTGTCGATGTAGAGCACGTCCAACTCGCGGCAGAGCTTGAGGATATCCAAGCTGGAGGTATCGACCGAGAGGTTCACGCAGAACCCTTTGCCCTCTGGAAAGGCCTTGGTCAGCACCTCGCGGTAGTTCTCTGGTGTCAGGGCGATCTGGTGGTGGGTAATGCCCTGCTCGGCCAGAAATTCGGCGGCGGCTGGATTGGGTTCGATCACGCTCAGCTTGTTGGCGTCATAGTCGAAGTGCCGCTGGATCAGCGGCAGGGTGCCCTTCCCGATCGAGCCAAGCCCGATGATGACGATATGTCCGTCGATACGACCGTAGTTTGGATGCTGTGACATGAGCGCCCCCTTACAGAATTACATTAGCGCGGCGGCTTAGCGGATTCGTGTCTCCTCGCCAATGGCCGAAAGCGGCTTTAAGACGCGTGTGTAGGACATCGGGACGGAAAGCTCAAATGCGGCAACCACGGTGGCGCTACTGCTGGTCGGTGGAACCTTGCAAGCGACATGCGCGCATCATCCTTGCGGCGCTATATATGACTGCCGACAACACGCGGAAAAGGCAGGGTTTCCTGCGTTTTCCAAGGCATTCACCCCAGATTTATGCGTTGACGTTATGGTCAACCTGCGTTTCCCGATATCAAATTCGGAAGACACGCGCAGAGAGGACACAGAAATGAAGTATATTCTGATACTCGGACTGGCCCTATCGTCGATCTCTACAACAGCATTTGCCGTCAAGCCGACTGGCACACCCGGACCGAACGTCACAGATGACGACGGGGGCGGCGGCCCCGCGACGGTGAACATCGAGCACCCCGGGAAAAAGAAATAGACCGCCACAAACAACAAAGGCCGCCCCAGCGGGACGGCCTTTGAAATCGGTGGCGAGGAACCGATTAGTTCTTCGCGTAGAATTCGACCACGAGGTTTGGTTCCATCGTGACAGGGTATGGCACGTCGCCCAAACCAGGTGTGCGCACGAAAGTGGCGGTCATCTTGGAGTGGTCAACTTCCATGTAGTCAGGCACGTCGCGCTCTGGCAGTTGTGCAGCAACCAGTACCATTTCCATCTGCTTGGACTTCTGGCGCACTTCGATGACGTCGCCTTCCTTCACGCGGTAGGAGGGGATGTTGACGCGCTTGCCGTTCACCAGAACGTGGCCGTGGTTCACGAACTGACGGGCCGCGAAAACGGTCGGGACAAACTTGGCGCGGTAGACTACAGCGTCCAGACGGCGCTCGAGCAGACCGATCAGGTTTTCACCGGTGTCGCCCTTTACACGCTCGGCTTCGGCGTAGATGCGGCGGAACTGCTTTTCGGTCAGGTCGCCATAGTAGCCCTTCAGCTTCTGTTTGGCGCGCAGCTGAGTGCCGAAGTCGGACAGTTTCGCCTTGCGGCGCTGACCGTGCTGGCCGGGGCCGTATTCACGGCGGTTAACGGGGGATTTCGGACGACCCCAGATGTTTTCGCCCATCCGGCGGTCAATTTTGTACTTGGCAGCGGTGCGTTTGGTCACGGCTGATCTCCTTCTGTATGTTACGAAGGGCGTTGTCCTTTCTCCGGATTTTGCCAGAGCGACAGGGTTCCCCTTGCGGGGCCCACCAACACCAATGAATGCGCGGCTTATAGCGACGATTCTCGGGGTGTCAACGCCCCCCTCTCCCGCGGCTTTGCCATTGCGCTGGCGCGCAAAACCATGAGAGTGCGCCACATGCAAGACCAGTCCACCCGTACGCTTCATTTTGTGGCCGCCTTCCTGACCGGCGGGCTTTTGTCGCTGATGGTTCTGTTCAACGGCACATTGGCCACCTATGGCTCGCTTTTCTTTGCGTCATGGGTGCCGCATCTGACGGGGACAGCGGCCGCATTGGTCTTTCTCGCCGTGATGCGCCCGAAACGGGCTGAGGCCGCCCTCCCACCGCTCTGGGTCTATCTGGGCGGCGTTTCGGGTGCGATCACAGTGATGCTGGCCTCGGCCACGCTGAACTCGGCACTGGCGCTGTCGGGAACGATTGCCTTGGGGCTGGCGGGGCAGATGGTCTTTAGCCTGATTGCGGATACGCGCGGGATGTTCGGCCTGCCGCAGCGGATGCCTGTCGTGCGGGACTATGTGGCGGTGGCCCTGGTAATCGGCGGCAGTCTGATCCTGATCTTCTTCGGAGGGCCCGCATGATCCTCTATGCAGCTCTTGCGGTGCTTGCGGGCGTGCTTGTCTCGCTCTCGCGCCAGATCAACGGGCGGTTAGCTTTGTCCACATCGGCGATGGAGTCGTCGTTCTGGAACCACCTTGTCGGGCTGGTCTTTATCACTGTGGTCGCGCTGCTGATCGGCGGGCTCTTCGCCGGAGACCCGCTTGCATCGCCGTGGTGGGCCTACTTGGGCGGCACTGTGGGCGTGATCTTTATCGCTATGGGCAGCTGGCTGATCCAACGGATCGGAGCGGCACAGACCGCGCTGATGATCATCGCGGGGCAGATGGTCTCGGGCGTGGTGCTGGATGTGGCAATGGGTGCACCGGGGAATGTCTGGGCAAGGGTGCTGGGGGTCGGGCTGATCCTTGCCGGGATGCTTGTGGCGCAGACGGGCAAGAGGAAGATCAGGCAGGTGACTGCCGAGGAACAAGGCTAGCGCAGCACCCGGTCCCGAGGTGGCGCTGCCCGGCGATGCCGGGCGAAGCGCTGAGTTGGTCTCACGTCTTCTTGCGGTCGTCAACGATCCCCATGCTGGCCGTGCCCGAGTTCCCCAGTTCCACCGTTGCAAAAGGTCCGCCGATGCAGAGGTTCGCAAGGTCCTTATTGTCGAGCGGCGGGGTCTTGGCGAAGACTTCCTTGGCAAAGACCTCGGCGTTGTCCTTGGGCCGATAGCCCAGATGCCCCGCCTTGGAGTTATCCACCACCGCACGGTCATTGTTCGAAATGCCGTAGACCACTGTGAAGCCAACCACAGGGCTGTCGATCGACCGTTCCACCAGATGGATCAAGTCGTCATAGGACAGCCATGTCCCGATGCTGCGCGCGTTGGTCGCCTGCGCACAGGAGAAGATACGCATGCAGACCGATTCAATACCACGCTTGTCCCAGTAGAGACTGGCAAGGTCCTCGGCAAAGCACTTGGCCAGACCATAGTAGGTGTCAGGGCGGTGCGGCGCGTCGAGACCGATGGTGTCGGTCTTTTTATGCATACCCACCGCATGCACGGAACTGGCATAGACCACGCGTTTGACGCCATGGCGGTAGGCAGCCTCCCAGACGTTATAGGCACCGATGATGTTGGATTGCAGGATGCTGTCCCAAGGGGCCTCGTCCCCGATGGCACCGAAAGGCACGACCATATCCGCGCCTGCGATGACCTCCATCATGGCGTCAAGACTGGCTAGGTCCGCCTTCATATAGGTTTCGCCGGCATAGAGCGTGCCGATGTCATCCACGATATTGCCTTGACTCGGATGGCGACGGATGGTCCAACAACTTCGACGACTGCCCCAACCAAGCAGGCAATTCCACCCTCGGCGGCAAGAATGCATGTCCAGACAACGACGGCGATGGGTGGGCCGACATTGACGATGCCTTTGACGAGGACCCCTCGCAATGGGC
>CAXQAV010000467.1:0-2745 GCA_964221795.1 Luminiphilus sp.
GGGTAAGGCCTACGTCCAGTTCCTCGACGGTGCGGTCGGCGCGTCCGATGATGGTCTGGGCAAAGCCGATGCCGCAGCCCACACGGACGAGTTGCCAATAGGCGATATTGTCGTCGCAGCGGGTCTTGAAGAAATCGCGGGTCACATCCGCGCCTGCGTCCTGAAAACCAGCGACAATATCGTTGCTGGCATCATAGCCCACAATGTCATGCGCCAGCAGGTCCATCATCGTCTGCGGACGGCCCCGCGCATCCAGATAGGACTTCGCGGCAAAGACACCGAGAGGCATATCGCCCAGATGCTTGGTGATCAGGTCCAACTGGGTGGGCCGGTACATGCGGATGGCGATGTCCGCCTCGCGGTAAAGCAGGTTGCTGGTGCTGTCCGAGGGGACCAGTTCAATCGCGATCTGCGGCTCCAGCGCCCTGATCTCGGCGATGATCTGCGGCAGGTGGTAGACAGAGAAAGCCACGCTCGCCGTGATCCGCACCGTGCCCTCAAGCTGCGTCTGGCGTCCTGCCGCCTTCAGGCTGATCTCGCGCACCGCTTCGCGCATTGTCTGCGCGGGTGCGACCAGCGCCGCGCCCGTTTCGGTCAGGGCAAAACCGCGCGGCTGGCGGTGGAAGAGTTCGACGCCCAGTTGCGCCTCAATCAGTTTGATCTGGCGGCCGAGCGTCGGCTGGCTGGTGCCCAACACCCGCACAGCACCAGAGAGACTACCGGTTTCGGCCACGGCAAGAAACGCCTGCACCAGTGACCAGTCGAGTTTGTCGAGAGACTTATCCATTCATTATTGAATACATGATAGCAAATCTCTGGCAATTTCTTTTCATACTTGAATTTCGCAAGATGGGCCAACGAAAGCGAAAGGAGACCCGAAATGCCCACAGTTTTGATCCTCGGCGGAAACGGAAAAATCGGCCATCACAGCGCCAAGGCCTTTGCCGCCGCTGGCTGGGCGGTCCGCCACTACAACCGCAAGACCGATGACATGACCAAAGCCGCCATCGGCGCGGATGTGTTCGTCAACGGTCTGAATCCGCCTGCCTACCACGATTGGGAGAACCTGATCCCCGCGATCACCAAGCAGGTCATCGCTGCCGCCAAAGCGAGCGGTGCCACGGTCATCATCCCGGGTAACGTCTACAACTACGGCAACCAGCCCGGCACCTTTGACGAGAACACGCCCCACCTTGCGACCACCAAGAAGGGCCGCATCCGCATTGCGATGGAAAAGACCTATAGCGACGCTGGCGTGCAGACGATCATCCTGAGGGCGGGCAACTTCATCGACCCTGAAAGCGATGACGACGCCATGAGTGCTTTCATCCTGCGGGACATCCGCAAGGGTAAGGTGACTGCTGGCGGTGCGCCGGAGACGATGCAGGCCTACGCCTATGTTCCCGACTGGGCCCGCGCCGCGGTGATGCTCGCCGAAAAGCGCGAGAGCCTCGCCCAATTCGAGGAGGTGCCTTTCGCTGGTCACAGCTTCAGCTATCAGGAGCTACGCGACGTGCTGGCCCGCATGACAGGCCGCAACCTCAAGGTCGCAAAGTTCCCATGGTGGATGATGACCATCCTCTCGCCCTTCTGGGAGCTGGCACGCGAACTGCGTGAGATGCGCTACCTCTATGCGCTCGACCATCAGGTGAGCGGCGCAAAACTCGCCCGTCTGCTGCCTGACTTCCAGCCGACCGACCGCGAAACCGTGATGAGCGCAGGGCTACCGGCTGATCTCCACCCAGACAAGGCGGTGCGGTCCGGCGGCGGCACCCTCGTCGCTCTCTGAAGTCGGTGCGGGCATATAGGTGCCCGCATCCACCACCCGCCAGTCGCGCGACGGCAGCACGTAAGATACCCGCAGCGCCCCCGGCCCCCCCGCGCCCCAATCGGCGTTGGGTTGGCCTACATGCGGGTCTTGCAGGTCGTCGCGGACAAGGAACGCCGCCATGGCCGCCCGATCTCCGTCACCGGCCACAGGATCAAGGTTGCTGTTGCCGATCACTACGAAAGACGCAGGCACCGCACCGAACTCGCCGTCCAAAAGATGCTCCCAGACCCTCAGCTCGTCACGTGACCGCAGGCCGTTCATATCCTCGGCCCCGTCAAAAACTGGCGGTGTGGCGGAAAAAGCCAGCAAATGCAGCGCGCCGTCAGGCAGGATCACCGGCAGGTCCCAATGCGCAGTCGACGAGACCGGCAGGATGTCCAGCGCAGCATCAGAGAGGAACGGACCGTCAGGGGTCACCGGAAGAACCGCATCAGGCAAGTCCCGCCAGAGCAGATCGCGAAAGTCGGTGAAACTCTCGATATCGAAGGGATAGCGCGACAGCACCGCCAGCTCGCCATCCCCTGCAAAGCGCCCATAGCCCAGCGCATCCCGCGCCTCTCCGCTGCGGCCGTTCCCATCAATATCCAGACCAGAGGCGCGGCCCGCGTTCGGCATAAGGGCAAAGCGATAGGGGTATTCATCGGCGAGGGCGCTGGCAAAGGCGTCCAGCGCCAGCCCGTCGTGCTCATAGTCGAAATCCGTCAGAACCAGCACATCGGGAGCCACCGCATCAATGACAGCGACAATCGCTGCAATCCCGGCATCCCCGCCCCGCATCAGTTCGCGCAAAAGCAATCGCGGGCCATCCCTGCTCAGCGGGGCGGCGAAGGTAGCGATCCGGTAGGTGTCAGCGGCGAGGGGTGCGGCCCAGAGCAGCGCGCCTAGACATAGCGCCGCACACCGACGCTGCGGTC
>CAXQAV010000468.1:0-3590 GCA_964221795.1 Luminiphilus sp.
ACCGCCGCCGCGGATGGGTGGATGCGCGGACTTTGCGCCTGCCGACCGTGATCGTTCGCCCGGGCAAACCGAATGCGGCAGCGTCATCCTTTGCGTCTTCCATTATCCGCGAACCGCTGAAAGGCGAACGCGCCATCTGCCCGGTTGACCCGTCGCTGGCGATGTGGGTTGCATCACCTGATGCGGCAGTGCGTGCGCTCTGGCATGCGCCCTCGGTGCAGGTTGCGGACTGGCCCGCATTTGGCGCGGTCAATGTCCCTGGCTTGAGGGTGACTGTGGCAGAGATGATCGCAGGCTTACGCGCGCGGGCAGGGGCTTTCGTTGCTGATCTGGTCGATATGGTGCCGGACGACAGGATTGCCGCAATAGTTGGCACATGGCCCACGCTGTTTGACACTACGCTGGCCCACGGTCTCGGGTTCGAAGGCGATACAGGCTTCGAGGCGATCCTCGATCAGGCCTTGCGGATGTAATAGACCTGCGCTGCCCCTTGGTCTTCGGTCAGGGCGAGTGTGTGCCCCGCCTCATTGCAGAAATGCGGCATGTCCACGATGGCGGCGGGATCGTCTGCCTCGACGCGCAGCACCTGACCGCTTGCAAGGGCCTGCAGCCGCTTGCGTGCCTTGAGAACGGGCAGCGGGCACAGCAGCCCTTTTGCATCGAGTTCGGCGTCAAATTCCATGCTGCTCAGTTAGGCAGGATGTTTCAGCTTGTCCACCAAGATGTGACACGAAGGGGAGGTGACCTTGCCCGCCACCTCGCATAAGGAGGATGCAGACAAGGAAAAAAGATGCTGGATACCGGACTAATTTTTGATGCCGCGCTTTTGCCCGCGATGATGGTCGCGCTGGCGGCCGGAATCCTGTCGTTCCTTAGCCCGTGTGTTCTGCCCGTGGTGCCGCCATACCTCGCCTATATGGGCGGCGTTTCGGTTTCGGAGATGGAACAGGCGCAGCGCGCGCGTCGCCGTGTCTTTGTCTCTGCGGTGTTTTTTGTGCTTGGCCTTTCGACGGTGTTCCTGCTGCTTGGCATGGCGTTCTCGGCAATGGGGCGGATGCTGCTGCAATGGCAGGACGCGATGCTGATCGGCGCGGGGCTGTTGATCATGGTGCTGGGCGCGCATTTTATCGGCATCTTCCGCATCGGGTTTCTGGATCGCGAGATGCGCGTTGACGCAGGTGATCGCGGCGGCTCTGCTTTCGGCGCCTATCTTCTGGGTCTTGCTTTTGCCTTTGGATGGACACCCTGCCTTGGTCCGATCCTTGGCGCGATCCTGTCGCTCGCGGCATCCGAGGCTGATGTGTCACGAGGGGCGACGTTGCTCGCGGTCTATGCGCTCGGGCTTGGTATTCCTTTCCTCTTGGTCGCAGCCTTCTTCCCGCGCCTCGAGGGGCTGATGGGATGGATGAAGCGCCATATGGACCGGATCGAGCGCACCTCGGGCCTGCTTTTGTGGACGGTCGGGCTGATGATGATCACGGGCCAATTCGCCGCCTTCAGCTTCTGGCTGCTCGAGACATTCCCCGCGCTCGCGCTTGTCGGCTAAGCCCTTATCCTTGCCTTTTTTCTTCGCTAACCTGCATCGCAGCGAATAGGCGGTTCAGGCATGGTCGAAACACAGAAAGTTATCAGGACGCGGCGGGTGTTCCACATCCCCGGCTATGACCCGATCCATCCCCGCCGCTACCGCGAGCTGTATCGCAAGGAGTGTGCGGCACAGGCAGCGATCTCTGGCTACGATATCGGCATCCGGCCCGCGAAATCCGAAGAGAGTTTCCGCTGGCTGGTGGATGCGGAGACGGACGGACAGGTGGTTTCGAGCCAGATCGATATTCTGGTCTGGTCGGATATCGTGCGGGACAGCATGGCCCAATCCATTCCGGCGACCTACTGGCAGCTTTTGCGGACAGCTTGGGTCTATATCGCCAGCGGTGCCCTGCGCCGTCTAATGCGCCTGCGGAAAGGCCCGATTATCGCGGCGCTTTATCCGGTGTTCTTCCTGCTCGGTCAGTTTGTGATTGCCGTGTCTGCCGGCTGGCTGGTCGGGAGAGGTGTCGCAGGGCTGGTGGGAGAGAATGCCGGTTTCGTGCCTTTCCTTTTGCAGTGGGTCGTCCTCGGTCTGGTGGCGACGGTCATTCTGCGTTGGTTCTAGTCCGTCGATAACAAGGTCTTTGCCTACTACCTGATGCATGACTATGCGTTTTCGGCCCAGTCGCGCGGGGCAAATCCGCCCGCGCAGGAGCAGCGGATGGCGGAATTTGCCGATATAATTGCTCTGGCGCTGACAGAGGATGTCGACGAGGTGCTGGTCGTCGGACATTCCTCGGGTGCGCATCTGGCGGTGTCGGTCCTTGCCGATCTGATCCGTGATGGTCTTGTGCCAGAGGATGGGCCAGAATTGGCCTTCCTGTCGCTGGGGCAGGTCGTGCCGATGGTATCATTCCTGCCTGAGGCGACCCGCCTGCGCGGCGATCTGGCCTATCTGGCGGCGTCCGATGCGCTCACTTGGGTTGATGTGACAGCCCCCGGTGACGGGTGCTGCTTTGCGCTTTGTGATCCGGTCGCGGTCACCGGGGTCGCGCCCGCTGACAAGCAGTGGCCCTTGGTGATCTCGGCAGCTTTCACGCAGACCCTGTCGCCTGCGCGCTGGATGGCCCTGCGCTGGCGGTTCTTTCGCCTGCATTTCCATTATCTCTGCGCCTTTGATCGCCCCAAGGATTACGACTACTTCCAGATCACTGCGGGACCGCGGCTTTTGCGCGATCGCTATGCGGGGCGGTCTCCGTCAAAGTCGCGGATCGAAACCCCGAGCTCCGGATTTACGTCGGTCGCGTGATGGAGCGTCTGCCGCCAAAACCGGCCTCGCGCCCCGAGAAGGTCTCGCTCTGGCGGTATATGCGGCTTTTTCAAAAGGATATCCTCTCGGCGCAGCCGGAAAAGCTCTACCGCGCGTGGATGGCGGAGTTCAGAACGCCGTTCTTCCGAAGCTATCTGGTGAATGACACCGACCTCCTTGACCTTGTCCTGCGGCAGCGGCCCGATGACTTCCCTAAGTCTGACCGCATCGGTGAAGGGCTGGAGCCGCGTTTGGGGCGCAGCGTCTTTCTGACCAATGGTGAGGAGTGGAAACGGCAGCGTCGCATCATTGATCCCGCCTTCCAAGGCGGGCGGCTGCGCGACACATTTCCCGGGATTCTTGCAGCCGCAGATGCTGGTGTCGCGCGGTTAGATGCCAGCAATGACTGCCCGCAGGAAATCGAGGCAATTGCCAGCCACATCGCCGCTGACGTGATCTTCCGCACCCTGTTTTCGATTCCGATCGAGGATCAGACCGCCCAGCAGGTCTTCCATGCCTTCCGTGCTTACCAACGCACGCAGCCGATCCTGAACCTTGCCGCCTTTGTCCGTGGCCCACGCTGGATGCCACGGTTCTTCCGTGCCGAAACCAGAAAGACTGCTGCTGATATCCGGCAGTTGATCACCAAACTGACGCAGGACCGTCTGGCACTGATTGCGGCGGGCAATGCGCCCGATGATCTGGCGACCAAAATCATGACAACGCCTGATCCCGCTACCGGCGAGACTTTCAC
>CAXQAV010000469.1:0-6601 GCA_964221795.1 Luminiphilus sp.
ACTCAATTGTGTTGCCCTGGGGACCGGCCGCGCACTGGAATATGAAAAACAGCTCCGGCATGTGATAGACTACGATAGCTGACACAAAAGACGAGGGAACAGCCGCCCTTGGCACGAGACAAATCCAGCGAAGACTACATTGGCCCGATCCGCAGACTGCTGGTCGGGCTGATTGTGCTTTTGCTGGTGGCGCTGTTTCTGGTCTGGCGCATCGACAGCCCGCGGGTCGAGCGATTGCGGGCGCAGGCGATTGATACCTTTGTGCCCTCCTTTTCATGGGCCATGGCGCCGATCACAGGTGCCGCCAACCTGATTAGCGACTTCCAGAGCTATCAGCAACTGCGCGCACAGAACCAGGATTTGCGCCGCGAGTTGCAGCAGATGAAAGCATGGCGCGAGGCCGCCCTGCAGCTTGAGCAGGAGAACGCCAAACTGCTCGACCTCAACAACGTCAGTCTGGACCCGCAACTGACCTTTATCACCGGTGTCGTCATCACCGACAGCGGCTCGCCGTTCCGGCAGTCGGTGCTGATCAATGTCGGCGCTCGGGACGGTATCATTGACGGCTGGCCGACGATGGACGGGATCGGTCTGGTCGGGCGGATTGCGGGCGTCGGCCGCGAGACCAGCCGCGTCCTACTGTTGACAGATACATCCAGCCGGATCCCGGTGGTCATCCAACCCTCAGGTCAGCGGGCGATCCTTGCGGGAGACAATACATTTACCCCTGTAGTCGAGTTCCTCGAGAACCCCGCGCTCGTCCGTCCCGGTGACAGGATTGTCTCTTCCGGTGACGGTGGCGTCTTTCCTGCCGACCTGCTGGTCGGTCAGGTGGCCCTTGGCACCAATGGCAGGCTGCGCGCGCGGCTGGCTGCCGATTACGAGAGGCTCGAATTCCTGCGGGTGCTGCGTGCCCAGCCGCATGAGCGGATCGGCGACCCCGACGGCCTTGTGGGGCCGGAGGGCGAGTTCTTTGGCCCTGCCGTCCCGGGCATATTCAATCCGGCGACCCTCTCGAGGAACGAGGTGAGCGATGGCTGAGCGTACCGACGGCAGGACATGGATCAGACGGACGACTTTTGTTGCGCTGGCGTTTGTCCTCATAGTCGCGCAACTGGTGCCGCTCGATCTGCGGCCTTCGGTCTGGGCCGGACCGGACCTTTTGCTTGCGGTTACGTTGGCTTGGGTGGCGCGTCGCCCTTCCGCCCTGCCGGTTCTCATTGTTGCCTTTGTCTTTTTGATGGCTGACCTGCTCTTCATGCGGCCCCCGGGCCTCTGGGCTGCGCTCGTGGTCGTCCTGACCGAGATGATCAGGCGTCGGAACAGCGAGTTCCGCAACATGCCGTTCCTTGTGGAATGGGGCACAATTGCCGGCGGCATCTTGATGATCACACTGCTGAATCGCGCCATCCTCTTTGTCGTCGCATCCCCCCGCGCACCGCTAGGTTTGACATTGATGGAGATGATGATGACGATCATCGTGTATCCGTTGGTTGTGATGGTCGCCTATTTCGTCTTCGGCATCCGCCGTGCGGCGCCGGGTGAGACCGGAAGCAAGGGGCAGTTGATATGAAGCGCACGCCCAAACAGACCATCGAAAGCGCCCGCACAATCAGCCGGCGTGCGCTGGTGGTGGGGGCTGCCCAGTTGGGTGTCGTGGGCGCATTGGGCTGGCGCCTGCGCGACATGCAGATCGAACAGGCCGACCAGTTCCGCCTTTTGGCCGAGGAAAACCGGATCAACATCCGCCTGCTTGCCCCCGAGCGTGGCCTGATCTTTGACCGCAACGGAATTGCCGTCGCTGCCAATGAACAGAATTACCGCGTGATCATGGTGCGCGAGGATGCCGACGATTTCGGCGAGGTGCTGGCGAGACTGACCGAGATCGTCGAGATTGATCCAGACGACCTTACCCGCGCCATGGACGAGATCCAGCGCCGCTCGCCATTTGTGCCCGTGACGATCACCGACCGCTTGAGTTGGGAGGATGTGGCGGTAATCAACCTCAACACGCCCGCCCTGCCCGGCATTCAGGCCGAAGTCGGCCTCAGCCGCGTATACCCTTGGGGCGCGGACCTTGCGCATGTTGTGGGTTATGTCGGCCCCGTCAGCGACTTTGACCTCGGCCGGATCGAGGACCCTGATCCTCTGCTACAGATCCCCAAATTCCAGATCGGCAAGACCGGCGCGGAAAACAAGCTGGAGCGCACCCTGCGCGGCAGCGCAGGTACCCGCCGGATCGAGGTCAATGCAGCTGGCCGCATCATGCGTGAACTCGACCGGCAGGAAGGCGACCCCGGCAAGGATATCCAACTGACCATCGACAGCCGCCTGCAAAGCTATGCACAGGCGCGGATGGACGGTGAGTCTGCGGCAGCTGTCGTCATCGACCTCGAAAACGGAGACCTGCGGGCCGTGGCCTCTGCCCCGTCGTTCGATCCCAACCTCTTTGTGCGTGGCATCTCGGTGCCTGACTGGAATGCGCTGAACGCAGACAAGTACCGTCCGCTTGCGGCCAAAGCGGTACAGGGCACATATCCTCCGGGATCGACCTTCAAGATGGTGACCGTACTGGCTGCGATGGAAGAAGGTCTGATCGCCCCGGACGAAACGGTATACTGCCCGGGCTACACGGATGTCTTCAACATCCGCTTCCACTGCTGGAAACGTGGTGGTCATGGCAACGTGAACCTGCACGAAAGCCTCAAGCAGAGCTGCGACTGCTATTATTACGAGATCGCCCAGCGCGTCGGGATCGACAAGATTTCGGAGATGGCCAACAAGCTGGGCTTGGGCATCCGGTATGATCTGCCACTCTCGGCTGTGGCCGAGGGGCTCGCTCCGAACAAGGAATGGAAGGCCCGCGTGCGCGGTGACGAATGGCGGATCGGTGACACGGTCAACGCCTCGATCGGGCAAGGCTATGTGCTGGCCTCTCCGCTGCAACTGGCAGTGATGACTGCGCGCCTTGCCACCGGCCGCATGGTGACACCGCGGCTTGTGCGGCTGATCGACGGGGTCGAACAGCCCAGCGGTTTGGGCGAGAGCCTCGGGATCAATGAAAACACCCTGCGCCGCATCCGCGCGTCAATGGATGACGTCTGCAACCACCGGCGCGGCACGGCCTATGGATCGCGCATTCTGGATGATGAACACAAGATGGCGGGCAAGACGGGAACCAGTCAGGTGCGCCGCATCACCCCCGAAGAGCGCGCCGCAGGCATCATCAGCAACGAGGACCTGCCTTGGGAACGGCGCGACCACGCGCTCTTTGTGGGCTATGCCCCGATCGAGAACCCACGCTACGCCGTGGCGGTGGTGGTGGAACATGGCGGCGGCGGTTCACGGGCCGCGGCCCCGATTGCCCGCGATATCCTGCTGCAGGCACAGTATGGTGGCCCGCCTCCGCTCGAGGTCTATCCCGAGAACATCCGTGACGAGATCGCCGAACAGCAACGCCGGATCAGCGCCCGCATCCCGCAAGGCGCAAAGGTGAGCGGCCGCGCATGAGCTATCTTGAGTATAATACTAAGTCGGTGCCCACCGGTTTCCGCAAGGTCCTGCATCTGAACTGGCCGATCATCATCCTGTTGATTGCCGTCGCTTCGGCAGGCTTTCTGATGCTCTATTCGGTTGCGGGCGGATCGCCACGGCCTTGGGTCGAGCCACAGTTCCAGCGTTTTGTACTTGGGTTTGTGCTGATGCTGATCGTGGCGATGATCCCGATCTGGTTCTGGCGCAATATGGCGTTTCTGGCATATGCGGTCTCGATCGTGCTGCTCTTGGGCGTCGAGTTCTTTGGCGAGGTGCGCATGGGTGCGCAGCGCTGGATCGACATCGGTTTCATGCGGTTGCAGCCCTCAGAGCTGACCAAGATCACCTTGGTGATGTTCCTTGCGGCCTACTACGACTGGCTACCAAACAAGAAAACCTCACACCCTTTCTGGGTCGTTGTGCCTGTGTTCTTTATCCTGCTGCCGACGATGCTTGTCCTCAACCAGCCAGACCTTGGCACGGCGCTGTTGTTGCTGATCGGTGGCGCCACAGTGATGTTCCTCGCAGGCGTCCACTGGGCCTACTTCGCAACCGTCGTCAGTGCAGGCGTCGGGGCGATCGTAGCCGTTTTCCAAAGTCGGGGGACTCCATGGCAGTTGCTCAAAGACTACCAGTATCGCAGGATCGACACTTTCCTTGACCCGTCCAACGATCCGCTTGGTGCGGGCTATCACATCACGCAGGCCAAGATCGCACTGGGTTCGGGTGGCTGGACAGGGCGCGGTTTTATGCAAGGCACCCAGTCACGCCTGAACTTCTTGCCCGAAAAGCACACGGACTTTATCTTCACCACCCTGGCCGAGGAATTCGGCTTTGTCGGGGCCTTCACGCTCTTGGTGCTTTATCTGCTGATCATCCTCTTCTGCGTCATCTCTGCTATGGGCAACCGTGACCGCTTTGCTTCACTGCTGACGCTGGGTGTGGCGATGACCTTCTTCCTGTTCTTCGCGGTCAACATGGCGATGGTGACCGGACTTGCCCCTGTTGTGGGCGTGCCGCTGCCACTGGTCAGCTACGGCGGATCGGCCATGCTCGTCCTTCTTGTCGGCTTTGGGCTTGTCCAGAGCGCCCATGTCCATAGGCCCCGCTGATGTTGAAAATCCTGTTCTCCGCGAAACCCGCTGCTTGGGAGGAGTATCAGACGCCCCTGATCGAAGCCTTCGCAAAGGCCGATCTTGCGGTACATCTCTCACGCGATCATGCGCCCGAGGACGTAGATTACATCATCTTCGCCCCGAATGGCCCTGTCAGTGATTTTCGCCCCTACACCAAGACCAAGGCCGTCATGGGTCTCTGGGCGGGTGTCGAAACGATCGTCAACAACGAGACGCTGACACAGCCACTCTGCCGTCTGGTGGACGAGAGCCTGACGGACGGGATGGTCGAATGGGTCACAGGACATACGCTGCGGCATCACCTTGGCATGGATACGCATATCCTCGGACAGGATGGCATCTGGCGCGACGACAGTTTCCCGCCACTCGCCAAGGATCGCCCTGTCACAATCCTTGGGATCGGGGCGCTCGGAGCGGCCTGCGGGAAGGCGCTCAATGCGCTCGGTTTTCCGGTCACAGGCTGGAGCCGCATGCAGAAAGACATCCCGGGGCTGCGGTGTCTTTCGGGTGAGGATGGGCTGCGGGACGCTCTGACGGATGCGCAGATCGTGATCCTTCTGGTGCCGCAAACGCCGGATACCCTGAACATCCTGAACGCCGACACACTTGGCCTGCTGGCGCGCGGGGCCTTCATCATCAACCCCGGCCGCGGGCCGTTGATCGACGATGAGGCATTGCTTGCGGCACTTAATAGCGGACAGGTTGCGCATGCGACGCTTGACGTGTTCCGCACGGAACCGCTGCCCGCCGATCACCCCTATTGGGCGCACCCCCGGGTCACAGTCACCCCGCACATCGCCTCGACTACGCGGCCTGAAACGGCGGCGGAGGTGATCACGAACAACATCCTGCGCGGTGAAAGCGGCCAGCCGTTCCTGTATCAGGTTGACCGGGCGCGAGGATATTAGCGCAGTTTCGGCGGATTTTCAGGGTCCATGCCCGGTGCGCCGGGAACATGCGGCTTTTCCGGCTCCGGCAAATCAAACCGCAGACCGACCCGCGCTAGATGCGCGGCCAGCGGATCGCTTGCTTTAACGAAAAGCACGTCCATCACACCGGCTTCGATACCCGAGAAGGTCAGTGCCTCGCCCGCGGCCGAAGCCAGCGCCTTTTGCGCCCCCTCAGCAGCATCAACGAAAGCCAGCACATGCCCCTTTGATCCATCCTCATAGGTCGCCGCCGCCAGATAGGCGAAGCGCGCCAGCCCCGCGGCAATTGCGAGTTTCCGGTCGAGGGCAGAGACCACGATCTCCGGCAACCCCTTTGGCGCGTTGATTTCGGTCAGGCGGGCTTCAGTCTCGTCGGGGGCGTGTTTGAGGGTCTCGACCAGCCAGTCGACTGCCTCCGCCGGGATCAGCATGGCAGACGGGGCGACCTCCAGGTTCAAGGCCAGACCGATCCCCTGCCCCTGCAACATCTGGGCCACGGCACGGCCCGGCAGACCGGCATAGGGGGCGACACGACCCACGAATTGGGACAGGCGCTCTTCGCGGTCAAAAACGAGGGTAAAGCGCTGATCCTCGATCTCGAACAGTTCCGGCGTGATCTGGTCATTCTCGGCTTCTGCGCCCAACAACATGAAAAGCTCGGTATCAGCCAAGCGTTCATAGAACCGCAGGCGGGCGGCATCATCTTCGGGGGCGGCTTCCATGGCCGCATGGGCCTGATCTAGGTCGGTCATTCCAGCACCTTTGCGACGGTCGCGCGGAGTTGCGGCAACAACTCAGCCGCAAACCACGGGTTTTTCTTGAGCCATGCGGTATTGCGCCACGACGGATGAGGCAAGGGGACAACGCGCGGTCCAAGGTCGCGCCAGTGCTGTACTGTGGCGGTGACACCCTCACGGGTGCCCAGATGCCAGCGGTGCGCATAGCCGCCCACCAGGAATGTGAGTGGCGCCTCGCCGAGGGCATTCATCACCTGCTTGTGCC
>CAXQAV010000470.1:0-7619 GCA_964221795.1 Luminiphilus sp.
TAATAGGCCCGCATCCGGCTGGCGGGCTGTCCGTCACGCAGCGCCTTTGAGAAGTTCTCTGACAGAAACTTCACCGCCGTTTGGTACAACTCTTGCAGACGCTCTACAGCAGCCTTGGGATCGGTGAAACTCTCCGGCCCCGGCACCTCCGGTGTGCGTATCATTGCCTGCTCTGCCATGTTCATGCGTTGTCCTCGAACAATTCTGTTATCTCAAATCTGTCGACATCCACGAGACCCAGATCAGAGATCCGTAACGACGGGATGACGACAAGTGCCAGCAGCGAGTGCTGCATATAGGCGTTATTCAATGTGCAGCCGCACTCCGCCATCGCGGCGACCATGCAGTCTGCCTTTGCGGCAACTTCGGCCGCTGGGCTGTCTGACATGAGACCCGCGATGGGCAGTTCCACCAGCGCGATCTCTTCTCCGTCCTTCCAGACCGAGACACCGCCGCCGACCTCGCCCAGACGGTTCGCGGCTGCGGCCATCATCGCGCGGTCAGTCCCGACGACGATCATATGGTGGCTGTCATGGGCGACCGTCGAAGCCATGGCCATCTTGCCCGTATACCCAAAGCCCGAAACAAAGCCGTTGGTCACAGCCCCCGTTCCGCGATGCCGTTCGACCAGCGCGATCTGGTAGACGTCGCCCTCACCTTCGACCAACCCGTCCACGACGGGAAGTTCAGCGGTCAGCGCCTCGGTCGGGGCCTGATTTTCGACGACGCCGATCACCTTGGCCTTGACGCTGTTCTTGCCTTCGGGCGCCGCGATCTCGAAATCGCGCGGGCCGAGCGTCTTGCCCAAATGCACGGTGCCGCGCGCATCTGTGGGCCAGTCGTAATGCGGGCATGTCACAGTCAGCTTGCCATCCTTCGCGACGGTGACACCCCTTGCGATCACTTCCTCGATCGGCAGGGTCACAAGGTCCGACGTCAGAATGACATCGGCCCGCCGCCCGGGCGCAATCGAGCCCAACTCACGCTCCAGCCCGAAATGCGTCGCTGTATTGATCGTTGCCATTTGCAACGCGATCACCGGATCACAGCCGCAGGCAATCGCATGACGCACCACGCGGTTCATGTGCCCGTCATTCACCAAAGTCCCAGAATGACAATCATCCGTGCAAAGAATGAAGTTACGCGGGTCGAGCCCCTTTTGGGTCACTGCGGTGATCTGGCTTTCGACGTCATACCACGCCGAGCCCAGCCGCATCATTGACCGCATCCCGTTGCGTGCACGGGCAATGGCATCTGCTTCTGCCGTGCCTTCGTGATCGTCAGCAGCACCGCCTGCAACATAGGCAGAAAACGCAATGCCCTTGTCGGGGCTGGCATAGTGCCCGCCCACAGTCTTGCCAGCATTCATCGTCGCTGCCATTTCCGCCAGCATCTGCGGATCACCGCCCACCACACCGGGAAAGTTCATCATCTCACCCAGCCCGATGATGCCGGGCCATGCCATCGCCTCGGCCACGTCTTCGGCGCTGATCTCGAAGCCTGTGGTCTCGAGCCCTGGCGCAGAGGGCGCGCAGGAGGGCATCTGGGTGTAGATGTTCACAGGCTGCATCAGCGCCTCGTCATGCATCATGCGGACACCGCGCAGGCCCAAGACGTTCGCAATCTCATGCGGGTCGGTAAACATCGTTGTGGTGCCATGCGGGATCACGGCAGCCGCGAATTCGGCAGGGGTCAGCATCCCGCTCTCGATATGCATATGTCCGTCGCAGAGACCGGGGATCAGATAGCGCCCTTCGGCCTCGATCACACGGGTGTCGGGGCCGATACAATGCGATGCGTCAGGGCCGACATAGGCAAAGCGCCCTTCGGACACGGCCACCTGCCAACCATCCAGAATTTCGCGGGTTTGCACATTCACCAGCTTGCCGCCGCGAATCACAAGATCGGCCTTCTCGCGGCCCGCCGCGACGGCCACCAAACGGGGGGCAACCTCGGCCCATGATTTGATGTGATGTTCCATCCCCAATGGTTTCACCGATTTCGGGGACGTTCAAGAGGGATCAGAGCGTCTGGAGCTTGAGCGGCTTTTGATCAGGATTGAGCCGGACCATCGCGATATTCAACGAGGCCGCGACAGTCACCCAGATCATGTAGGGCACAAAGGCCAGACCCGCCAAAGGATCAAGCATGAAGTGCGTGACCAGACATCCCAAGACCGAAACCCAAAGCCCCGCCATCACGGGCAGCGACCCTTTGAGGTTGCGCAAGCCAAAGAAGATCGGCGTCCAGAGCGCATTGAAGGCAATCTGCATCGCCCAGAAGGCCATCGCATAGGCGCTGCCTTCCAGCACAGCCACGCGCGCACCGGCAAAGGACATCAGCAGGTAGATCGAGGTCCATGCAATCGGGAACAGCCAGTTCGGCGGCGTCCATGACGGCTTGTTGAGCTGCTTGTACCACTCGCCCGTCGGGAACATCGCGCCGGTGGCACCGGCAGCGAAAGTTGCCGCAAGGAAAATACAGAACAGGATCCAGTCCATGGTCGCGCCTCCGTTTGGGGTCTTGCGACACTTAGGTTGTTGTGCCGTCGGTTCCAATACCCGTTTCGCGGGCCTTCAACTCGGCAAGTATGTTCAGAACCGTCATCGGACGGCCTGCTGTCCGGCGGCCATGGCTGGCCGCATCAACGAGGAATGCAACCTCATTCAAAGGCGGTGCATAGATCACAGCCGATTTCGGCATCATTACCGACCCGGCTGTCCGTGCCGCCGACTGCATCAGCCAGCCCAGCTTTTGCGAGGTCGAAGTATGCGCCCGCATCGAGATACTGTCATACCCCTGACGACGGACCTCTTTGCCAATGCCGGCATAGATCAGCCGCGCGGCCCAACTGCCCGTACGCGCCTGCATCGGCAGGACGTTGATCCCCGCCTCGGACCGCAGGTAGAGCCGTTCGGCCTCGGCCAGCAGGCGTTTGACCATGCGGCGGACCTCGCCTGTTGGCAGCGGGTCGCGGACAAAATTGATCGGATCAATGCCTGCCTCGCGCAGCCAGTCCAGCGGCAGGTAAATCCGCCCCATCCGTGCATCCTCGCCCACATCGCGGGCAATGTTCGTCAGTTGCATCGCAACGCCCAAGTCACAGGCACGGGCCAGCGCATCAGGATCGCGCACACGCATGAGAACACACATCATCGCGCCCACAGCACTTGCCACGCGGGCAGAGTAATCGCGCACGCCGCTCAGCGTGTCATAGCGGCGCTCGGCGGCGTCCCATGCAAGACCTTCGAGCAATGCCTCGGGCAAGGCGCGGGGCATCTCGAAATCCTCGACGATGGCCGCAAAGGCGCGGTCCTCAGGTGCGTTCTTGGGACGGCTCGCATAAGCTGCGTCCAGACGTTCCTGCAACCGGAACACCGCGCCTGTCTGATAGTCGCCCTCGTCCACTTCATCATCGGCAAGACGACAGAATGCGTAGAGCGCCAAAGCAGGATCGCGCACCTTGGCAGGCAACAGCTTGGACGCGGCATGAAACGACAGCGACCCGTGCCGGATCGCCTCGCGGCAATGCTCCAGATCGTCCGGCCGTATCATTCCGCCGCCAACTTCATCTCAATGGGGACGGGAGCATCCGGCACCATTTTGGCCAACACTTCGGCACTGGAAATCACCCCCGGCACGCCCGCACCCGGATGCGTGCCTGCACCGACAAGGTAAAGCCCCTTGGCCTCTTCGCTGATGTTATGGGGGCGGAACCAGGCCGATTGCAGGATGCGCGGCTCGATCGAAAAGCCGGAGCCATTGGGCGAAAGGTACCTGTCGCGGAAATCCTCGGGCGTGAGCACCATTTCCGTGGTGATGCGTTCAGCAAAACCGGGCAGCGTCTTTTCCACCTCGGCCTGCACCTTGGCCTTATAGCGGGCGGCCTCGGTCTTCCAGTCAACGGGCGTGTCAAATCCCAGATGCGGGACGGGGGACAGGACATAGAACGTGTCATCACCCGCAGGTGCAACGCTCGGATCAGTCTTGGAGGGGCGGTGGATATAGAGGCTCATATCATCCGCCAACTTGCCCTTGATGAAGATGTCCTTGAGCAGGCCTTCATAGCGCGGGGCGTTGGTGATTGTGTGATGCCCCACGTCAGGCCACATCTGCGCGGTGCCCTTGGTGCCAAAATACCAGACATAAAGGCCCATCGACCAGCGGCGGGACTTCAACTTGGCATCTGTCCAGCGCTTGCGTGGTGTCTTGCGCAACAGGTGTTGATAGGTGTGGCCCGCGTCCGCATTGCTGACAACCAATCCGGCCCGCAGAATCGCGCCGGTCTTCAGTTTGACGCCGGTCACCGCGCCGTCTTCGACGAGAATACGTGACACTTCGGTTTCCTGCCGGACATGGCCACCTTGGGCGCGGATCACCCTGACCATGGCATCGGCAATCGCCTGCACCCCGCCCATCGCGTAATGCACCCCGAATTCCTTTTCGAGGTAGGCGACCAGCGCATACATCGAGGTCACATGGCGCGGATCACCGCCAATAAAGAGCGGATGGAAAGACAGCGCCATCTGCAACCGCGGGTCTTTCACGCGGGCCTTGGCCAGCCCCAGAATCGAGCGGTCGGCCCGCAACATAGCGAATTCGGGCAGGACCTTGATCGTTTCCCAGATGCGGTGCATGGGCTTGGCGACCATGCCCTCGAACCCGACAACATAGCGGCGCTTGCTGTCCTTGAGGAACTTAACATAGCCTTTCACGTCCCGCGGACTAAGGCGCGCGACCTCGGCCAGCATGGCGTCTGTGTCCTGCCGCGCGGTAAAGGTGGAACCATCCTGCCAGCGGACCTCATAGAAGGGGTCCATCGGGCGCAGGTCGATATCAGCATAGAAATCACGCCCGCAAGCGGCCCAGAGCTTCTCATAGACCTGTGGCACGGTGATGATCGTCGGACCCAGATCAAAGCGGTGGTCGTCTTGGGTGATTGACGACCCGCGACCACCCGCACGGTCCAACCGGTCGAGGACCGTGACGGCGTATCCTTTGGCACCAAGCCGCATCGCCGCCGCCAGACCGCCAAGTCCGGCGCCGATCACAATGGCTTGGGATGAATCGCTGTGGATATCCTTGGGCATACCCTCAGCCTAATAGTGTCAACACAGGTTTACAATTAATATTGTCAATCACTAGCCAAAGCGCATCGCATGTGGCAGACTTGGCGGGTAAGAGCCAGGGGTCATTCGTGACACAGACCGTCAGTCTTTCCTTCTACCGGTTCGCCGGAGCGCCTGCGCGTTTCTGGGCATTTACGATGATGGGCATGGCAAGATGGCCGCTCTCAAGGACGCCGGACATCGGTTTCTGGAAACTCTGCGGCTCTGGCACGGGCGAGGGGTTCACCCCCGTTCCCAACACGGCCGTCTACGCGATCCTCGCCACTTGGCCCGATGCGGACACCGCGCACCGGCGGACCAATGAAGGCGTCTTCGCGCGGTATCAGGCGAAAGCACAGGAAAACTGGACCGTTTTCCTGCAAACAAAATCCGTGCGTGGTGCATGGTCGGGGCAGGCTCCTTTTGCCATTACCGACGCTCCCGCCACTGGTCCATTGGCCGCACTGACCCGCGCCACGATCAAGCCGCGCATTCTGAGCCGCTTTTGGGGCCGCGTGCCGAATATCTCGGAAGTGATCGGCAAGGACCCCAACGTCGCCTTCAAGATCGGCATCGGCGAGGTGCCGATGCTGCATCAGGTGACATTCTCGATCTGGCCGAACCAGCAAACCATGGACGCCTTTGCCCGCACCGGACCCCACGCCGAAGCGATCCGCGCAGTCCGCGACGAAGGCTGGTTCCGCGAAGAACTCTACGCCCGTTTTGCCGTGCATTCCGATCGCGGCACATGGAACGGCACTTCCCCTCTCTCCAAGCTGGAGGCCGCATGACACACCCTTTCCCCTTCTCCGCCATCGTCGGACAGGAAGAAATGAAGCAGGCGATGATCCTGACTGCGATCGACGCAAGCATCGGCGGCGTTCTGGTCTTTGGCGACCGTGGCACCGGCAAATCCACCGCGGTCCGTGCGCTTGCGGCCTTGTTGCCACCGATCTCGGCCGTGCAGGGCTGCCCTGTGAACAGCCAGTTCGCCAAGGACGTACCCGACTGGGCCAACCTGAAAGACAAAAAGGTTACGGCAATGCCGACCCCCGTAATCGACCTGCCTCTCGGGGCAACCGAGGACCGTGTGACCGGCGCACTCGACATCGAAAAGGCGCTGACCAAGGGCGAAAAGGCGTTCCAACCCGGGCTGCTCGCCCGCGCCAATCGCGGATACCTCTACATTGACGAGGTGACCCTGCTGGAAGACCACATCGTTGACCTGCTGCTCGACGTCGCCCAATCCGGTGAGAACGTCGTCGAGCGCGAAGGCCTATCGATCCGCCACCCTGCACGCTTCGTGCTTGTCGGCTCGGGCAACCCCGAAGAGGGCGAGTTGCGCCCCCAGCTTCTCGACCGCTTCGGCCTGTCGGTCGAGGTCGCCTCGCCCAAGGATGTCGCCACCCGCGTCGAAGTGATCAAACGCCGTGATGCCTTCGAGAACGACAACACCGCCTTCATGGTCCGCTGGCAGGCAGAGGATGCCGCAATCCGTGACCGTATCCTCAAAGCGCGTCGCGCATTGGTCAAACTGAAGACACCGGACGAAGTGCTGGCTGATGTGGCCGAACTCTGCCTTGCACTTGGCTCGGACGGATTGCGGGGCGAATTGACGCTGCTCAAGGCCGCACGTGCTCATGCCGTCTGGGAGGGCAAACGCAAGCTGACCCGCGATCATATCCGCGCGGTCGCTCCCATGGCCCTGCGGCACCGCCTGCGCCGCGATCCACTGGACGAAGCCGGCAGCGGCACCCGCGTGACCCGCACCGTGGAAGAAGTACTTGGCTAGCGAGGCATGGCACCACGCGACGCTCGCGTTGCGTCTGCTGGCTGTCGATCCCGGCTTGGGCGGAGTCTGTCTGCGGGCAAGGGCCGGTCCGGTGCGGAACAGGTTGCTTGAAATGATCCCGCAGGACACCCGCCGCATCCACCCTGCGATTTCGGACGAGGCGCTCTTTGGCGGGCTGGACCTGTCAGCGACGCTTGCCACGGGGACAATGGTGCAGGAGCAAGGTATCCTTGCCACACCCGGCCCGCTTCTGCTGGCCATGGCAGAACGCGCCACAACCGGCCTGGCTGCGCGGTTGGCGGTTGCCTTGGACCAATCCAACGGACACACGCTGATCGCGCTTGATGAAGGGGCAGAGTCTGACGAAGCGCTGAACCCGAAACTGGCCGAGCGGCTGGCGTTTCATATTGATCTCTCGGAATGCACATTGGCCGATGCAGAGGCCGTCGCGCCCCTGAAGAAACAGCCAATGGCGTCGGCATCGATCACCCCCGAAAGAATGACCCAGATCACCCGTGTGGCAGAGGAACTGGGCATCGACAGCCTGCGCGCGCCGCTTTTCGCAATCCGTGCGGCCAAAGCCCACGCAGCCGTGCATGGCCGCGACACGGTCAATGCCAATGACGTCGAAACCGCCTGCGCCCTGACCCTCGCCCACCGTGCCACGCGGATGCCCGAACCAGCCCCCGAGGATGATCAGCCACCGCCACCGCAGAACC
>CAXQAV010000471.1:0-12719 GCA_964221795.1 Luminiphilus sp.
CGAAGTGTTCGAGGCGGCGGGGAAGCTGAAGAAGCTCGAGGATTTCGCCTCGCTGAATGGCCCCGCCTATTACGGGCTGCCACCCAATGAAGACACGATCACCCTTGTGAAAGGCGAACCTGTCCAATACCCCGCCAGCATCGAAACGGGTGACGGGCCAGTGACGGTCTTTGACCCCGGTTTCGATCTGCACTGGCGTGTCGAGAGCTGAAATATTGGATGCCTCCGGCGGAAGTTTCGCGGGAGAAAGAAGAAAAGGTCTGCCCCATGATCCCCACATCATTCCCTGCAAAAGAAGAAATCGCACGTCTGACGGCGGGAATGCTGATCGAGATCGGGGCGGTGAACTTCAACGCCAAAGAACCCTACACGCTGGCCTCCGGCAAGCAGGCGCCGACCTATGTGGACTGCCGCAAGATCATCTCTTTCCCGCGCGTGCGGGCGACGCTGATGGATTTTCTGTCCGTCACGATTATGCGCGAGGCGGGGTTCGAAGCTTTTGACAATATCGCCGGTGGCGAAACCGCGGGCATTCCGTTCAGCGCGATGGTGGCCGAACGCCTTGCCCTGCCGATGACCTACGTGCGCAAAAAGCACAAAGGCTACGGCCGCAATGCCCGCATCGAGGGCCTTATGACCGAAGGCCAGCGCGTGCTTCTGGTCGAGGACCTGACCACCGATGGCGGCTCAAAACTGTCTTTTGTGGATGCGATCCGCAAGACTGGTGCCACCTGCAACGCGACAGCGGTGATCTTTTTCTACGGCATCTTCGAAGGCGTCGAAAAGACGCTCTCCGATCATGGCGTCCAGCTGATTTCGCTCTGCACATGGTGGGATGTGCTGGCCGAGGCGAAGGCACGCAATGCCTATGACGCGGCGACACTGGCAGCCGTAGAAGCCTATCTCAACGATCCTGCGGGCTGGACCCCGGCCTGAGGGGTTGGGGATAAAAACTTATCCCCGCCCTTGTGTGTAACTCTCGCAGAGAATCGGAAGAAACCCACCGACTGTGGTGGTTCGCCTTGGTGACACCCACAGAATATGGTAGGGTTTGCAGATTGGCAAAGCTGTCCACAGGTTTATCCAGATGGATATCCCCGATCATATCCTGATGGCAGAGGACCGTCCGGCAGGCTATGAAACGTCGCGGGCAGCGAGGGGACAACAATGAACGAGATTACGGCATTCAATGCGTCAGGCAGCGAGACAGCATCGGACGATGCGATGCCCCATTCGATCGAGGCCGAACAGCAGCTTCTGGGCGCGATCCTGACCAACAACGATATCTTCGACCGTGTTGCCGCGATCATCGGCCCCAAACATTTCTACGATCCGGTCCACGCCCGCATCTTTGAGACCGCGGCCTCACGCATCACCCGCAACATGCTGGCCAGCCCCGTCACGCTCAAAGCCTTTATGGAGGATGACGAGGGCCTGAAGGAACTGGGCGGGCCGCCCTATCTTGCCCGTCTGGCGGGGGCGGCGATCTCGGCCTTTGCGGCGCGCGACTATGCCCAGATGATCTATGATCTGGCCACCCGCCGCGAACTGATCCGGCTGGGGCGCGACATCACCGCCAAGGCTGCCCGAGTCGATGTGGAAAGCGAGCCGCGCGAACAGATCGTGGAAGCAGAACAGGCGCTTTATACTCTTGCCGAACAGGGCGTGTCCGAGAAGGGCTTTCAGTCCTTCCTCTCGGCGGTCACCGAGGCTGTGAACGTCGCCAATACCGCCTACCAGCGTGACGGCGGTCTGGCGGGTCTGGCGACGGGCCTCAATGATCTCGACAAGAAGCTGGGTGGTCTGCACAAATCCGACCTACTGATCCTCGCGGGGCGTCCGTCGATGGGCAAAACCTCGCTGGCGACCAACATCGCCTTCAACGTTGCCCGCGCATATCGCAAGGGGCGTTTGCAGGACGGTACCGAAGGGGCTGTGGACGGTGGCGTCGTCGGTTTCTTCTCGCTGGAAATGAGCGCCGAGCAGCTGGCGGGCCGTATCCTTGCCGATGCTTCCGAGATTTCATCGCACAAGATCCGGCAGGGTGACATGACCGAGGGTGAATTCCGCCGCTTTGTCGAGGCCGCCAAGGAACTCGAAGCCTGCCCGCTCTATATCGACGATACCGCAGCGATCCCGATTTCACAGCTTGCCGCCCGTGCCCGCCGCCTGAAGCGGACTCATGGGCTGGACCTGCTGATTGTGGACTATCTGCAGCTGGTACGCGGCACCTCCGACAACCGCGTGCAGGAGATCGGCGAGATTTCAATGGGCCTCAAGGCCATTGCCAAGGAACTCAATATCCCTGTCATCGCCCTGTCGCAGCTGTCGCGTCAGGTGGAATCGCGCGACGACAAACGCCCGCAGCTGTCCGACCTGCGCGAATCCGGTTCGATCGAGCAGGACGCCGACGTCGTCATGTTCGTTTATCGCGGCGAGTATTACATCGAGCGCGAAAAGCCCGATGATGACAACCTTGAGGCCATTGCAGCCTGGCAGGACAAGATGTCCCGCGCCCACGGCAAGGCCGAAGTCATCGTCGGCAAACAGCGTCACGGCCCGATTGGTACCGTCGAACTGGCCTTTACCGCCGAATTTACCCGCTTCGGCAACCTCGCCAAGGCGTGGCAGGGCGACGGGCAGGAATTCTAGTCCTGCCCTATTCCGCGGGCTTTTTGGGCTCTGGCTTGAGGAAGGGATGGATGAACTGCCGCCAGTATCCGCGCGGCACGTTGTCTCCGATCACGCCATAAGCCTCGGGCCATTTGTCTTCGGGCAGGTGATGTGTGCCGAAGAGCCAGTCATAGATTGGGAAATGGCTCGCGTAGTTGATGTCAATCGCCTCGCGGTCCGACCCGTGGTGCCAGTGGTGGAAGCGCGGCGTGACGAAGAAACGCTCCAGAAAGCCCAGTTTCCAGCCGATATTGGCGTGAATGAAGCTGGAGTAGAAATAGACCACCAGCAGGTAGGCCTGAATCGCCTCGGGCGCGAAGCCCAGCGTGAACATCGGCACCGCCGTCAGTCCGCGCAGGATTGCGATCTCCATGAAATGCATCCGCGCGCCGGCGAGCCAGTCCATCTTTTTGGTCGAGTGGTGGATCGCATGAAAACGCCAGAGGACCGGAAAGGTGTGAAAGGCGCGATGGACCCAGTATTGCACGAAATCCGTCGCCAGGATGATGATCACCACCTGCACGAAGAATGGCAGGTTGACGATATGGATACGGATATCGTCGAGCGGTACCTGCGCATTGACGTAATTGGCGGGGGCCATCGTCAGGAAGCCCAGGATCTGCACCAGCATCGAACTGACCAGATAGTAGAACATGTCCTCCTGCCATTCATCGCGGAAGACGGTTTGCTCGCCACGGGCGGGGAAGAACCGCTCAAGCGGGACAAAGAGGAAGCCCACCAAGAGGACATTGACGATGAAATAATCCAGCCCAAAGTAGAGGCTGCGCGGCACCTCGGCCCCGATCTGCGGCTGGGTTGTGGCCATCAGCGAGGCCACAACTGAAATCGCAAGCGCCGCCCAGCCAAGGGATTTGCGCACGCTCAGGATCAGGCTCAGCAACGCCAGTGCATAGCCTGCTAGTAGCACAAACCGCATGAAGGCCGTGACCAGACCGCTTTGATGAATAAAGGCGATCTCGGGGTAGGAAAAGGTCTCAGGGAACCAGCGCAACAGCACCAGCAGCAGACCGGTGAGCGCAGAAAGGAGGGCAAGACTGCCTGACAGCCAGCCGCTCCCGAAGGGGCGCTCCTCGCGGGGTGTTTCAAGGTGGGTGATGACTTTTTTTGAGAATATTCATGGTCGTTCCGGCGCGGCGTTGCCCGAATGCTAGCCGCGGCCCCTGAAAAGAAGAAGACGGTTTTCGGCGATCGGGCGCCACCGATTGCCAAAACGCTTGCCCCACGCCCCTCCCCCTGCCAAAAGAAGCGAATGAGCACCGGACGCCTGATCATCGACCTTGACGCCGTCGTCGCCAACTGGCGCGCATTGGACGGTATGACGCAATGCAAGACCGCAGCCGTGGTCAAGGCCGATGCCTACGGCCTTGGTGCGGCCAATGTCGCCAAGGCACTTTTCAAGGCCGGTGTCCGCCAGTTTTTCGTGGCTGTCGCCGAAGAGGCGACTGTGATCCGCGAAGAACTTGGCCCCCGCCCCGAGATCAACGTCTTTTCCGGCCATATGAAGGGCGACACGGATATGATCCGTGACTTGCGCCTGACGCCGATGCTCAATTCAGTCGACCAACTGACACGCCACCTCGAGGCCCTTCCCGACCATCCTTTCGGCATCCAGCTTGATACCGGCATGAACCGGCTGGGCATGGAGTTGAACGAATGGGCGGCTGTGGCGGAACTGGCGCTCTCGCAACATCCGACGCTGGTGATGTCCCATTTGGCCTGTGCGGACGAGCCGGATCATCCGATGAACGCCTACCAGCTGGCGCAGTTCCACAAGATGACGGACGGTATCACCGTGCCCCGCTCGCTCTCGGCGACGGGTGGTATCCTTTTGGGGCCGGAATATCACTTTGACCTGACACGTCCCGGTATCGGCCTTTATGGCGGGTTGCCTTTTGCCGACGCCCAGCCAGTCATCGAACTGGACCTGCCGGTCGTGCAAATCCGCGACGTAGCTGAGGGTGAGGTCGTGGGCTATGGCAACAGCTGGCAGGCGGAACGGCCCTCGCGGATTGCGACAGTCTCGGGCGGCTATGCGGACGGGATCATGCGGATGCTGTCAGACCGTGCGACACTTTATGCGGGCGACATTCCCTGCAAGCTGGTGGGGCGTGTCTCGATGGACCTGCTGACGATTGACGTCACCGACGTGCCGGAAGAGCCGACCAGACTGACCCTGATCGGGCCGCAGCAGACCGTGGATGATCTGGCCACACAGGCGCGGACGATTGGCTACGAAGTGCTGACCCAACTGGGTGCGCGGTATAACCGCAAGACCTTCGGGAAGTAGATGCTCAACGTCTTCCGTATCGCCAATCTGTCCCTTTTAGTCCTCTTTCCAATCGCTTGGTTCGCACCTTTGATGCGCGCAGGTATTCTGCCCCTGTTCAGCCTCAGCGAGATCAGTGTGATTTCGGGGATGCAGGCGCTCTGGGAAAGTGATGTCGCTTTGGCCCTGCTGGTGACGGCCTTTGCGCTCTTTGCGCCTTACCTCAAAACCATCGGCATCGCGCTGGTGCATTTTGATCTGCTGAAGGACAAGACCATCCCCGTCCTGTCATGGATCGGTAAGCTGGCGATGGCGGATGTCTTTCTGATCGCGCTCTATATCGTGGTGTTCAAGGGTGTCGGTGTGGGTCGGGTCGAGACAGGTTGGGGGCTCTATCTTTTCACCACCTGCATCCTCGCCTCGATCATCATTTCCGCCATGACCCCCAAGGCCAAGGCACAGGCGCAATAGACCGTCCTTGCCGCCTGCGCCGAATTGGTCCAAAAGGTGAACATGGCCAAAGATTTTTCCTTCGTATGTTCGGAATGTGGTGCCGCCTACCGCAAATGGGCGGGGCAATGCGAAAGCTGTCAGGCGTGGAACACAATCCATGAAACCAAGGCGCTGAGCAGCGGTCCAAAGGGCAAGACCCTCGGCGCTGTGCGCGGTCAGGCGATCCCGCTCACAGATCTGGAAACCCAAGAACAGGAACCGCCCCGCACCGAAGCGGGCGTGGGCGAATTGGACCGCGTGCTCGGAGGCGGGTTGGTCAAGGCTTCGGCCCTGCTGGTCGGAGGCGATCCCGGCATCGGGAAATCAACACTGCTTTTGCAGGCCGCCGCGCGCTTTGCCCGCAACGGGCTTAAGGTCGTCTATATCTCGGGCGAGGAATCCAATGCGCAGGTGCAGATGCGCGCGCGCCGTCTGGGGCTGGAGAAAAGCCCTGTCCTGCTGGCGGCCGAAACTAACCTGCGCGATATCCTGACCACGCTTGAAACTCAGAAACCCGACCTTGCGATCATCGACTCCATACAGACCATGTGGGCCGATACCGTAGAGAGCGCGCCGGGCAGCGTGTCACAGGTCCGCGCCTCGGCCCACGAGCTGACGACATTTGCCAAACGCAACGGGATGGCCGTGATCATGGTGGGCCATGTCACCAAGGAAGGCGCCATCGCTGGCCCGCGCGTGGTCGAGCATATGGTCGATACGGTTCTCTATTTCGAAGGCGAACGCGGGCATCAGTTCCGCATCCTGCGCGCGGTCAAGAACCGCTTTGGCCCCGCCGACGAGATCGGTGTCTTCGAAATGACCGGCAAGGGTCTGGCAGAGGTGCGCAACCCTTCGGCGCTGTTCCTGTCCGAACGCGGCACTCCTGCCCCGGGATCAGTGGTTTTCGCAGGGATCGAGGGCAGCCGTCCGATGCTGTGCGAAATACAGGCGCTTGTTGCCCCATCGCCGCACAGCCAGCCGCGCCGCTCGGTGGTCGGCTGGGACGGCGGGCGTTTGGCGATGATCCTTGCGGTGCTGGAATCCCGCTGCGGCATCCCTTTCATCGGCCTTGATGTCTACCTGAATGTCGCCGGCGGGTTGCGGATCAACGAACCCGCCGCCGATCTTGCCGTGGCTGCGGCTTTGGTCAGTGCGCGGGAAGATGCCGCTTTGGCCGCCGAAACGGTTGTTTTCGGGGAAATCAGCCTTTCTGGGGCCTTGCGTCCCGTCGTTCAGGCGGAAAATAGATTGAAAGAAGCCCAAAAACTTGGTTTTACAAGTGCAATTGTCCCGCAACAGGCCAAGGCGCCTGTGGTTTCGGGGTTGCAACAACGCAGCGCCACGACCCTTGCGGGGTTTGTAGAAGACGTATTCGGCGCCCGCTAGAATGGCGCCATAGGGGATAGATTATGGAAGGTTTCACACTCGTCGATGCGGGCGTCGCGATCATTATCCTCATCTCTGGTGTGCTGGCCTACAGCCGCGGTCTTGTGCGCGAAACGATGGCCATTCTCGGCTGGATCGGTGCCGCCGTTGTCGCCTTCATCTTTGCCGATCAGGTCGAACCGCTGATCAAACAGGTCCCTGTCCTTGGGGAATTCATCGGCGACAGCTGTGAACTTGCGATCATCGCAGCATTTGCAGCGGTCTTTGCCGTTGCGCTGATCGTAGTGTCGATCTTTACACCCCTCTTCTCGTCTGCGGTGCAGCGCTCTGCTCTTGGCGGCGTTGATCAGGCGCTCGGCTTCTTCTTTGGCGTGCTGCGCGGCATCATTCTGGTGGCCGTCGCCTTCTTTGTTTACGAGACCATCTTTGCCGCGCAGGAGTTCGCGATCATCGACGACAGCCGCTCGGCCGAGGTCTTTGCCCAGCTGACCCAGCGCGTCGAGGAACAGAACCCCGAGCAGGCGCTGAGCTGGATCACCGAGCAGTACAGCCAGCTGGTTGGCAGCTGTGGCGCTCCTGCTGATCAGGGCAGCGACGCTTAAAATATCAGCATCCGGCTAAGGACGGGGCGCTTGCCATTAGCAGGCGTCTCGACCACTATCTTGGCAGGACACCGAAAGCATCTGTCATGCGTACCCTGTTCCAGACACTCGCCCTATTGGTCGTCGTTTTGCTTGTCGGTGACTCCAGCGTAGCACTGCTGAACAAGGACATCCCAGACTATGCCGTTCCTGACGCTCCATGGGAGGCGGGGTCCGTGCTTGACAGAATGGCGTTCTTTACAACCGATACGATTGTCGAGACCCAAGACGTCGTCTTGGACTCGTTCCGCTTTCGCGACGGCAAATTCCAGTCTTCCATGTGTCAGGTCTACTGTGACTTCGGATGGAGCGAATATCAGACCTTTGTCGAAGACGGCGTGCTCCACTTCACCGCCACGACCCGCTGCCCCGACGCACCGCATACAGTGGTCTTCTACGGCAAGGTCATTGACGGTAGCGTGAGTTTCGAAGGCACATGGACCACGCGCCGCTGGTACTGGACTCACCAGGTAAACGCCATCGGAAGCGGCACGACAATACCGACTGAGGCGCATATCGCGGCTGGAACTACTTCGTGACACTCAACGATCCGACGCCGCTGCGGACTTTGCTGTTCCGCTTTGCATTGCTGGTGGCACTCGTCATTGCAGCGACCTGGGCCTCGCACATGATCCGCGATGCGCTGAGCCTCGAAATTATGCCCCGCAACGAGCAGAACGTGCATAACGCAGTGATGTTCGGTGCAGTGGCCTATGTGGTTCTGCTCGCCATCCCATTTGTGCCAGGTGCCGAGATAGGGATTGCGCTGCTCAGTTCTTTCGGTGCGAGCATCGCGCCTTTGGTCTACGGGGCGACAGTGCTGGCGATGATGCTGGCCTTTTGCGTCGGTCTGCTGCTGCCACATCACGCGTTGGCGCGGGTCCTGATGACGCTGCGTTTGCGCAAAGCCTCAGAGCTTGTCGGCCGGATCTGCGCCCTGCCCCGCGAAGAGCGGCTGGATGTCCTGCTGGAAACCGCCCCGCCACAGATCGTCAAGCTCGCACTAGAACGCCGTTATGTGGCGCTCGCGCTAGCGGTGAACATTCCCGGCAACGTAGTTATCGGCGGTGGCGGCGGGATCATGATGATGGCGGGGCTCAGTGGTCTCTTTGCGCCACTGCCCACTTTGATCGCAATCATGGTCGGTGTTTCGCCTGTGCCGCTGGCAGTGATGCTTTTTGGCGCAACCCTCTGATCGTTTCGTGACATAGTGGCCACGAGCCTCTATGAGAGGCCCAAGCGAGACCCCACGGATTCGGAGCTGCCCCCTTGTCCAAGCCAATGCCACCCGGCCACCCGTTCGACGATGACAAACTGCGAGAGGAGTGTGGCGTTTTCGGCGTGATCGGCGTGACAGATGCCGCGAACTTTGTCGCACTTGGCCTGCATGCCCTGCAACACCGCGGACAAGAAGCCGGCGGGATCGTCACGCACCACCCCGAAACAGGCTTCAATCAGGCACGCCGGATGGGGCTGGTGCGCGATAACTTCACCTCCGAAAAGATGATGGCCATGCTGCCCGGCTCGATCGGGATCGGCCATGTGCGCTATTCCACCGCCGGCAACAAGAACCAGAACACCGCGATCCGCGATGTGCAGCCCTTCTTCGGCGAGTTCTCGATGGGCGGTGCGGCCGTTGCCCATAACGGCAATATCACGAACGCCAATTCGTTGCGCCGCGAGCTGATCGAGCGCGGGTCGATCTTTCAAAGTTCCTCCGACACCGAATGCATCATCCACCTGATGGCGCGCTCCATGGGCCGCAACATCCCTGACCGGATGGAAGAGGCCCTGCGCAAGGTCGAGGGTGCTTTCTCGATCGTAGCGATGACTCGCACCAAGCTGATCGGTTGCCGAGACGCGCTGGGTGTGCGTCCGCTGGTGCTGGGCAAGATCGGCAGCGGCTGGGCGCTGGCCTCGGAAACCTGTGCGCTGGACATTATCGGTGCCGAGTTTGTCCGAGAGATCGCACCGGGCGAAATGGTAGTCATCACCGAAAAGGGCGTAGAAAGCCACCATCCCTTCCGTCCCAACCGTCCGCGGTTCTGCATCTTCGAACACGTCTATTTCAGCCGCCCTGACAGCATCGTGGGCGGCCGTTCTGTCTATGAGACCCGCGAGGCGATCGGGCGCGAACTGGCGAAAGAGGCCCCCGTCGAAGCGGACCTCGTTTGTCCGGTTCCCGACAGCGGCACACCTGCTGCCATCGGCTATTCGCTGCAGTCCGGCATTCCCTATGCCATGGGCATCATCCGCAACCAGTATATGGGCCGGACCTTTATCGAGCCGACCGAGCAGATCCGGAACATGGGCGTGCGCCTGAAGCTGAACGTCAACCGTGCGCTCATCAAGGGCAAGCGGGTGATCCTTGTGGATGACAGCGTGGTGCGCGGCACGACCAGCCGCAAGATCAAGGAAATGATCCTTGATGCCGGCGCTGCCGAGGTGCACTTCCGCATTGCCTCGCCGCCCACTGCATGGCCCTGTTTCTATGGCGTGGACACGCCGCAGCGCGAAAAGCTGCTCGCCGCCACCATGTCAGAAGATGAGATGCGCGAGCATCTGGGCGTCGACAGCCTGAAGTTCATCTCGCTTGACGGGCTCTATCGTGCCGTGGGCGAGGCGAAGGGCCGTGACAAGGCGGCACCTGCCTATTGCGATGCCTGTTTCTCGGGTGAGTATCCTGTGGCGCCCTCGGATATGATCGAACAGGGATTTCAGGCCCGCACGGCGGCGGAATAGGCTTTCGCCGCCAATACTCACATGATCGAGTGACGCCAAGTTTGAAGGGGTAGCCCCCCTTCACTCTTCGTCGGGGCTTTGACATAAGCCCGCAAAACAAATCGACGAAGTTACACCCATGGCAGATACCGACACGGCCCTCGCTGGCCAAAACGCGACGCAAAGCGACGTGCTCGATATGCACGCGCAGCAACTTCTCGGCGTTATGCAGGCCCATGATGGTCCTGCAGCGCTGCTCCGTTCGGCGCGGGGCGATATCGCGCGCTTGCAGATCGGTGAAGAAGCCTTCGGTATCCGTGTCACAGCCATCGGCGAGACCAAAATCATCCTCACCAACCGCTGGGGACAATCTGAATCTCTGGCGCTGCCACAGGGCTGAGTGACGAAGATCACTTGACCTCTGGCGCGGTTCGGAACATGACGCGCGCATGACACAGACAGCACTGATCACCGGCGCATCACGCGGCCTTGGCGCAGCACTAGCGCAGGCGCTGGCCCCGACACATCACATCATCGCCGTTGGCAAGACCGTCGGCGCTCTGGAAGAGCTGGACGACGCCATTCAGGCCAAAGGCGGACAAGCCACTCTAGCCCCGATGGACATTACCGTCGATGCCGCCATGCAGCAGCTCTGCCGCGGGATCTTTGACCGCTGGGGCAAGCTGGATCTCTGGGTACATACTGCAGTGCATGCCGCCCCTCTGGCCCCTGCGGGCCATCTCGCGCCCAAGGACCTTGCGAAATCCATGGCCGTCAATATCGAAGCAACCGCGCGGCTGATCTCCTATGTCAGCCCGCTGCTCGGGCAGGACGGACACGCCGTCTTCTTTGAAGACCCGCGCGGCGGCGAGCAGTTCTTTGGCGCCTATGGGGCCACAAAGGCCGCCCAGATCGCGATTGCCCGCAGCTGGCAGGCCGAGAGTGTGAACACCGGGCCGCGCGTCAGCATACTGCACCCTGCCCCGATGCCGACCAGCACACGGGCAAGGTTCTACCCCGGTGAGGACCGCGCGCAATTGGCCAAACCAGCGGACGAGGCAGCGCGCCTTCTGCCCGCGATCCTCGGGCAACCTGCTTAGGCTTTCCTTCAGACTCGCGCGCGATCAGGTTTGTTGAAACCTGATGCGGCCCAAACCGTTGCAGCGGCACCGCGCTTGCTGCAAAGACAGGCTGCCCCGCTTGCTGATGTGTCCCGACTGATTTACGGACTAGGGGCGATTTGCGGGGGTTCCATGCGCATTCTCATCACCAATGACGACGGTATCAACGCGCCTGGCTTGCAAGTCCTGACCGCGATTGCACAAGAGATTGCAGGCCCTGACGGAGAGGTCTGGACAGTCGCCCCCGCTTTCGAGCAATCCGGCGTTGGCCATTGCATCAGCTACACCCACCCGACAATGATCGCCGAACTTGCGCCGCGCCGTTTCGCAGCCGAGGGCTCGCCGGCCGACTGTGTCATTGCGGGCCTTTACCATGTGCTGAAGGATACGCCTCCCGACCTGATCCTGTCGGGGGTCAACCGCGGCAACAACGCTGCCGAAAACACGCTCTATTCCGGCACGATCGGGGCCTGCATTGAAGGCGCGTTGCAGGGTGTGCGCTCGATTGCCCTGTCGCAGTTCTATGGCCCCGAGAACGCCCATCTCGACAATCCGTTCGAGGCCGCGGCGGTCCATGGAGCGGCAACTGTACGCGCGCTCTTGGACGAAAGCCTCTGGGACGATCAGGACTATATCCCGTTCTACAACGTGAACTTCCCGCCGATCCCAGCGAACGACGTGAAAGGCATTCAGGCCACGACCCAAGGCTTCCGTCTGAACACCCGCTTCCGGGCTGAAGCACAGACCTCGCCCACAGGGCGCCAGTTCCTCTGGGTGCGCGGTGGTCCGCAGCATGAACCGACCGGCCCCGGGACAGATGCGGCGGCGAACCTTGACGGGTATATCTCGGTCACACCGATGCGAGCCGATCTGACGGACTACGACATGGTGTCAAAGCTCAAGGACGCACTGTCGTGACGTTTGATGCTGAAACCAAGATGCAGTTCCTTTACGCCCTGCGCAGCAAGGGGGTCACTGATCCGCGCGTGCTGACCGCGATGGAGCAGGTCGACCGCGCCGACTATGTGCGCGGCACCTTCGCTGACCGCGCTTATGAGGACATGCCCCTGCCTATCGCCTGCGGTCAGACGATCAGCCAGCCCTCGGTTGTTGGCCTGATGACACAGGCATTGCAGGTGACACCCCGCGACACGGTGCTCGAGATCGGGACCGGCTCGGGCTATCAGGCCGCGATCCTCAGCAAGCTGGCACGTCGGGTCTATACCGTCGACCGCTACCGCCGCCTCGTGCAGGCGGCCCGCGCGGTGTTCGAGGCCAATGACCTCACCAATATCACCACCTTCACCGCGGACGGCAGTTTCGGGTTCGAGGAACAGGCCCCTTTTGACCGCATCCTCGTTACCGCCGCTGCCGAAGACCCGCCGGGCCCGCTTCTGG
>CAXQAV010000472.1:0-2091 GCA_964221795.1 Luminiphilus sp.
CAGTCTGGCTGCAGAACCAGCTGCGCGCCATCGGGTTGCGTCCGATCAGTTTCCTCGTCGATGTGACAAACTGGTTCACCTATGACATGAACCGCCCGCTGCACGTCTTTGACGCCGACAAAGTGGCCGGAAACCTGCGGGTGCATCGCGCCAATGGCGGCGAGACTCTCGTGGCGCTTGATGACAAGGAATACACGCTTGAGGCGGGGCAGATGGTCATTTCCGATGACAACGGCCCCGAAAGCATCGCGGGCGTTATGGGCGGCGACCACACCGGCTGTACCGAAGAGACCGTGAACGTCTTTGTCGAAAGCGCCTATTGGGACCCTGTGCAGATCGCCTACACGGGCCGCGCGCTCAAGATCAATTCGGACGCGCGCTACCGCTTCGAGCGCGGTGTTGATCCGGCATTCACGCCCGAAGGGCTGGAGCATGCCGTGCGCATGATCGTCGATCACGCGGGCGGCGAGGCGTCGGAGCTGATCGTCGCGGGTGAAGTGCCTGACACCTCCCGTGCCTACAAGCTGGACGCGGCGCGGTGTTCCTCGCTCGTCGGTATGGATATCTCCGAACCCGTGCAGCGCCAGACGCTGACCGCACTCGGCTTCCGTATGGAGGGCAACATGGCCCATGTGCCAAGCTGGCGTCCTGATGTGCTGGGCGAGGCTGATCTGGTGGAAGAGGTCGCGCGGATCGCGTCCCTGACCAAGCTGCAGGGCAAGCCGATGCCGCGTGTCCAGCCGGGCGTGCCCAAGCCGATCCTGACGGTTGGCCAGCAGCGCCAGCAGGCTGCCAAACGCACGGCGGCGGCGCTGGGCTACAACGAATGCGTGACCTACAGCTTTATTGACGAAGCGGCGGCCAAGCTCTTTGGCGGCGGCGATGATGCCACCATGCTAGAGAACCCGATTTCCTCGGAAATGTCCCACATGCGCCCCGGCCTACTGCCCGGACTGTTGCGTGCTGCGGCCCGCAATCAGGCGCGCGGGTTCAATGATATGGCCCTTTTCGAAGTCGGTGCCGGCTTCCACGGCGGCGAGCCGGGCGAACAGCATAACCTTGTCACGGGCGTCCTGATCGGACGTACCGGCCCGAAAGAGGTGCATGGCACATCGCGCCCCGTCGATCTCTATGATGCCAAGGCCGACGCCGAGGCCATGTTGGCCGCCATCGGTGCCCCTGCCAAAGTGCAGATCCTCCGCGGGGCCGAGGGCTGGTGGCATCCGGGCCGTCACGGCAAGATCTGTCTGGGCCCGAAAAAGGTTCTGGCGGTCTTTGGCGAGTTGCATCCCAAGGTGCTGCGCGAGATGGACGTCAAAGGCCCTGCGGTCGCCTTTGTTATCTACCCTGACGAGGTGCCTCTGCCGCGCAGCAAGACCACCAACCGTGGCGCGCTGGCAGTCACCGACCTGCAGGCCGTCGAGCGTGACTTTGCCTTTGTTGTCGATGCCGATGTCGAGGCGCTGACGCTGGTTAACGCTGCGGCGGGCGCGGACAAGGCCCTGATCACCGATGTGCGCGTCTTTGACGAATTCATCGGCGGCAGCCTTGGTGAGGGCAAGAAAAGCCTTGCCGTGACCGTGCGCCTGCAACCGACCGAAAAGACGCTCAAGGACGCCGATATCGAAGCTGTCAGCACCAAGATCGTCGAGAAAGTCACCAAGGCCACCGGCGGGACCTTGCGCGGATGATCATCCGGTGCGCCTCTGACGCTGACGCGGGGGCGCTGACGGATGTGATCACGGCCGCCTATGCGCCCTATCAGCACCTCGGGTTGCCGCCCGTGGCCGAAGGGATTGCCGACGATATCACGCGCCATTTCGTCTGGGTGGCCGAGGTCGATGGTAAGGTACGCGGCGGGATCGTCCTGATCATGAGCGGGGACGCTTATATAGCCAACATCGCCGTGCATCCCGATGCGGGCGGGCATGGCATCGGATCGGCGCTGATTGAAAAAGCCTGCGCGCTGGCCCGCGCTGAAGGCTTTGAAGAAATCGGGCTTGCGACCCATGTAGGCATGACCGAGACCCAAGCCTTCTACAAGTGGCTTGGCTGGATCGGGACTGGTCACGAGGGGCTGCGGGCCTATTT
>CAXQAV010000473.1:0-5319 GCA_964221795.1 Luminiphilus sp.
ACCAACATTCGATCAGCGCCGCAGCTGGCGGAGTGCCAAGCGGTTCGATAATCCGCGTGCGGGTCACCGCATGGCGTCCGCTGGTGAATGACACGGCCTGCCGTTGGCGGTCCGTCTTGTGGCGGCCCAGCAGCGTCTGGATGCGCAGGATATTCCCGGGCTCGAACGACGTGCCTTTGATTCCTTTCAGGCGCGGGTCGTTCTGGTCGGGCACGCCGTAGCAGACAGCCAGATAGCGGCGCTCGACGCTATGGTCCGCAAATTGGTCGGCCAGGTGATGGTGTGCGCGGTCGGATTTCGCGATAACCAGAAGACCACTGGTTTCCTTGTCGATCCGGTGCACGATGCCGGGGCGTTTCATGCCACCGACACCGGACAGGCTGTCGCCGCAATGATGGATCAGGGCATTGACCAGCGTGCCCGACGGCGTACCTGGTGCCGGATGCACAACCATGCCTGCGGGCTTGTTGACCACGATCAGGTCTGCGTCCTCAAAAACCACATCAAGGGGGATATCGTCTGCCCCGATGTGGCTTTCTTGGGCTTCGGCCACCGTGATTGTGATCTCGGCACCTTCGGTGACGCGGAAACGGGGATCATCCACGATCACGCCATCCACCATGACGGCGCCTTCGGCAATCAGCTTGGCCAGACGCGAGCGGCTGAGGTTGGCATCCTCGGGCACATCACGCGCCAGCGCCTTGTCGAGGCGTGGCGGCGGGGCCGTATCAATCTCAAACTCGACGGTGGTTGTCATGCCCGTTGCGCCTATCATTTTGCCATAAATACTCCCGCCGGAGGCTCCGGCACAGGCCAAATGCGCATCTTGGGGGGAAGTGGTACCACCTCCTGGTCTCGAACCAGGGACCTCTTGATCCACAATCAAGCGCTCTAACCAACTGAGCTAAGGCGGCACAGGGGCGGATTTAGACCCTCTCTTTTGCGATTGCAAGCCTTTCAGAAATGAATCTGCCAGGTCTCTTCGACCAAATCCACCCCGAAGGAATGGACGGGTTTCGCCGCAATACGTGTGAACCCGTTGCGGGCATAAATCGCCCCGGCGGCGCGGTGGCTTTCATGGGTCCAGAGCGTCATATCCCTGTAGCCCGCACCTTTGGCGAAATCGAGACAGGTGCCCAGCAGGGTCTGGGCAATTCCGGTCCCCCGCCCCTCTGGCACGACGTAGAAGAGGCGCAACTTGGCAGTTGTGTCATCGACGCGGACGCAAAAGATCGAACCAAGGCGCTGCTCGCCCTGATGGGCCATCCAGCCCGCCTCGCAGTTCGGATTATGGTCACGCAGAAAATCAGCGATGATGCCTGCGACCAGTGGACCGAAAGTCGCGTCAAACCCTTCGGCCTCTGCGTAGTAGGTCGCATGCTGATCCGTCAGCCAATCCGCGTCAGCGGCAGCAAATGGTCGAATGCCGTAGTCCATGACCCATGCTGACCCAGCGCCCCTTGCCAATCAAGCATCCTGCGCGTTAGGAAATGCCATCCATCCAAGAGGTCAGCCATGGGCATCAACAACGAACGCGACATCGAAGCCAACCTGCAAATCGGGCCGACCGATCAGGGCATGGTGCGAATCTTTGTCGAGGCCGATGGCGTCGAAGTCCCGATGGATTTTGACCCTGAAGAGGCCGAAGAAATCGCGGACGAGATCCGCGCCGCAGCCATCGCCGCGCGTTCCGTCAAAAAGCGCTGAGGAATCCTGGATCGCGCGCTGCCTGCGCACGGATTGCGGCGTGACGGGCAAATTTTTGCACCATCACCTTGCGCCGCGCGTGGGGCAGTTTGCTTTCAGCCCCCATGCGGATGATCTCCGCGTCATAAGCATCTGCGATGATCAGCCCCGTTTCTTCGGGCAAAAGCTCGGTCGGGAAATCCGCGTCCACCGCCCAAAAGAAACGGTCGCACCATTCCAGATAGCCCTGCCATTTCTGGTCCGAGGTAAAATCCGTCCTGCTCGATTTGCATTCGACGATCCAGACCTCGCCCTTCGGCCCCAGTGCCATGACATCAACCCTAAGGCCGCTGGTCGGGACAAGCTCTTCGACAGTCACAAAGTCATGGCTGCGCATCGCGCGGCTCACCCCACGAGCGAGCAACTGTCCCGGCATTAAAGGGCTGATTGTTGGCGATTGCGACATAAACCAACCCTGAACATTCCGTGAACAAATTTCAAGTCAGAAAGAGAATCGCGGTCGTGCTCAAGAAAGGATGTGAAGATTGACCGAAGATGACATGCCGGTTCACTGCGAGTTTATGAACGTATGATTTCCCGTTTTTCTTATATACTTCATAGTCTTAAAATATCCCACACCCTCTCCATTCATCGAATTGATACAAGATTGTGACGAAATGAGGCGGGCTAATCAGCTCTTTCGACGCAATGGTCACCAGTCGGTCAATTTTTCGTCTGTTTTGCAGCCTAGCCTTTGGTTCAAGCTGCTGAGGAAGAGTGACCATGTCCATCTTGTCGTCGATTACATTCTTTGAAGTTGCAATGGCCCTGGTCTTTGTAGGCTGCGCCGAACGTGTCTTGATGGGCTACGCTCCGGCGTCACTGGTCGGACGCAACGGCTTGCTGCTGCGCTCGGATATCGAAGAATAATCTTCTAGATCTTCTTGCCCTTTCGCCCAGACGCGCCTACCTGTTGGCGCGACGGGTTCTGCGCCTCACGTATACCATAGGTACATGTCCAGTGGCCTTAAGCAAATCCGAGGGAGCTGGCTCTGTTCGGACCCTGGTTCGATTACCTGGCGCCCACCTGTACTAACAGGTCCTCGGGATAAGTTACCTCTACGGTTGCCGTGGTTCCCGTCACTGACGTCTAGGCGAAACCCTCGGGGCGCGCCTCGCGGCCTATGTGGTCCAGCACGGCGTTGACGAACTTCGGTTCCTTGCCATCCGACGAGAACGCCTCGGCAATCGCAACAAATTCACTGATCACGACCTTGGGCGGCGTGTCCTTGAGGATGAATTCAGCCCCCGCCGCACGGAAAAGCGCGCGCCATGTGGGGTCAATCCGTGCAATCGGCCATTTCGCAACCAGAGCGCGGTCAGTCATCTGGTCGATCTTGGCCTGCTCATCAACAGCCTTGTCCATCAGCGCGCGGAACAGGTCCACATCGCCCTCGGCCATCTCGCCTTCTTCATAGACAGCACCGAAACGATGGTCCTCGAACTCGCGGATAACGGCCTCGGCTGTCTGGCCCGAGGCCTCCATCTGGAAAAGCGCCTGCACCGCGTAAAAGCGGGAAGCGGATTTCATCTTGCGTTTCTGGTTGTTCGAAAGGGTCATGCCGTCGTCTTGTCGTCGCTGCTACCTGCCATCAGGATATCGCGGGCAAAGCCCACACCCTTTTCGGCCTGGCCCCACTTACGGGCGAGCGCGATCAGGTGCAAGGCCGCGGCGGCAGCACCGCCGCCTTTGTTCATCTGGGCAGGATCAGCACGGACGGCGGCCTGTTCATAATTCTCGACGGTGAGGATGCCGTTGCCGATGCAGAGCCCCTGCAGGCCGAGCAACTGGATCGCGCGGCTGCTGTCGTTGCAGACGGTGTCGTAGTGGGTGGTCTCGCCACGGATCACGCAGCCCAGCGCCACATAGCCGTCGAAATTGCTCATCCGCTCGGCAATGCCGATCGTGGTCGGGATTTCCAACGCACCGGGCACCTCGACGATTTCCCATGTCGCACCGGCCTTTTCGATCTCGGCCTTGGCGCCAGCGACCTGATGATCCGAGATATCCTTGTAATAGGGCGAGGCCACAATCAGGATCTTCACCGGCTTGTCGAATTCCGGCAGCGGGATGATGTAATGCGAGGGTCCGGCCATTATCCGATCTCCGAGATTTTGCGGGTGCCGACGATCTCCAGCCCGTAGGCATCAAGGCCCACGACCTTGGGTTTGGGCGAGTTTGTCAGCAGTTCGATCTTGTGGAGGCCCAGTGACGACAGGATTTGCGCGCCCAGACCGTATTGGCGCAGCGTCTGCGGCGAGGCTTCTTCGTCGGCGTGCAGCTTCATATGCACGTCGCGCAACAGCACGAGCGCCCCGCGCCCCTCTTCCGCGATCAGCTTCATCGCGTCGCCGAATTCGTTGCGGCGGCCCTTGGGACCAACGCCGACCACATCCAGCATCGGGTCGAGTGCATGCATCCGCACCAAAACCGGTTCGTCCGTGGTGATGTCGCCCTTGACCAGCGCGATATGCTCGGCGCCTTGGGTTTCGTCGGTGTAGATGCGCAGCTCCCACTCGCCGCCGAATTCGGACTGGATCGTGCTGGTTTCGCGCACGCGCACCAGATTGTCATGGCGGCGGCGGTAGGCGATCAGGTCGCTGATCGTGCCGATCTTGAGGCCGTGCAATTGCGCGAAGGCCACCAGATCGGGCAGACGCGCCATCTCGCCGTCTTGCTTCATGATCTCGCAGATCACGCCCGAGGGGTTCAGACCGGCAAGGCGGCTGATATCTACGGCTGCTTCGGTATGGCCGGCGCGGACCAGCACGCCACCATCACGGGCGCGCAGCGGAAAGACGTGACCGGGGGTCGCGATATCGGCGGCACCTTTGCCCGCATCAATGGCCGTTGCGACCGTGCGCGCGCGGTCATGGGCAGAGATACCGGTGCTGACGCCCTCGCGGGCTTCGATACTGACGGTAAAAGCGGTTTCATGGCGCGACGAATTGTTCGAAGCCATGAGCGGCAGGCCCAGCGCATCAATCCGCTGTCCCGTTAGGGACAGGCAAATCAGACCGCGCCCGTGGGTGGCCATAAAGTTGATCGCATCCGGTGTCGCCATCTGCGCAGGGATGACCAGATCGCCTTCGTTCTCGCGGTCCTCGTGATCGACCAGAATGAACATCCGGCCATTGCGGGCGTCTTCGATGATTTCTTCTGTCGTGCTGATCGCATAGGACCAGTTGCGCTCGACCGGACCGGGTTCTTCGAATGTCTGGCTCATGTCAGATTCCATAGGCAGCTTTGCACGCGGGATAGCCGAGCCTGCCGCATTTGGAAAGCATGTTAGCGCCAGTGTGACGTCAGGTGGCGACGGAGGCCGGGGTAAAGAACTGGTCAGCCGTCAGATAGCCTGCCATCCGGCCCGCCTCGGCCCATTCACGCTCGAAGGCCGTATCGCCGATCATGAGCCAGCGGTCAGCGGGCGTACCTTCAGCTGTTGCGATGGTTCTGATCCTGTCGCGCATGTCGCTCCAGCTATCGGCAAAAGCGGGGGCCACGAAAGCGCGGTCTAGCAGATCGGAAGAGCGTCGTGTAGGGAAAGAGTGTGCCTTCATGTGTAGATCTCG
>CAXQAV010000474.1:0-2438 GCA_964221795.1 Luminiphilus sp.
CCCTGCCCGATGACCTGCCGCAACTGGTGCGCATCGACTACGACACGACCGCAGAACAAGCACTGCAAACGGTGATCAACGGTATGATCAAAGCCGCCCCAGGCGCGTGGCTTTCTTACTGCTACAACGCCGAATACCTGCACTACCCCTTCTGCGAGACCCGCACTGTGGGCGAGATGCTGTCCTTCATGACCGAAGAACGCCGCGACAGCGTGATGGGCTATGTGATCGACCTGTATGCCCCCGACCTGAACAGCCACCCCAACGGCGTCGACCGCGAAAATGCGCATTTCGACAAATCAGGCTACTACGCGCTGGCGCTGAAGGACGCGGCGGGCGAAACACTCGAGAGGCAGCTTGAAATTGCAGGCGGGTTGCGCTGGCGGTTCGAAGAACACATCCCGAAAGACCGCCAACGCTCTGACCGCGTGTCGTTCATTCGCGCGCAATCAGGGCTGGAGATGCTGGCGGACAAGAGCTTCAGCATCCCCGAATACAACACCTACGCCTGCCCGTGGCATAATAACCTGACCGTCGCGGTACCCTCGTTCCGCACCGCCAAGGCGCTGCGCCGCAATCCCGGCAGCCGTGATGCGATCAGTGGCTTCTACTGGCCGCAGTCGCAGCGGTTCGACTGGACGTCGATGCAGCTCCTTGTTCTGGGGCTGATGGAACCGGGGCAGTGGTTCTGACACCACGCCGCAAGCGATAATGCAGTGACGAATAGGGCCAGTCGCTTGGCCGCTTGACCAGCCCCGCCTGAACAGGCGCCGCGCGGATCACATGGGCGTGGCGGTCGAAATCGTCCTGATCGCGGATCAGATGCTCCCAAAACCCGCGCTGCCAGATGCCTTTGTCGCCACGCCGCGCATGGCTCGGCGGGATGTAGTCGGGCGCTGGCACATGGCGCGAAAACCCAGTCTTGATCAGCCGCCAACGTTTGCTGATGTCGGCATCGTCCACAGGCAGCATCCAGATCATATGCAACTGGTTGGGCAGGATCACTGCCGCCGGAATAGCAAAGGGCCAGCGCTTGCGGCAAAGCCGCGTGGCATCGCGCAAGACATCCACATGACGCACCAAGAGGTCCGCCCGCGCATCCTGAAGACGCACGGTAAAGAAATACGTGCCGCCCGGCACGAAAAGAGGCCGTTGCTGCGTCATGCAGCCAGCCTCGTCCAGTTTGGTTAATGAAGTGTTGAGCCGTTACTTGCGGCGCAGGCGGATGACCACATCGACCGATGCGATCTCGGCCCCTTCGGGCGCATCGGGCAGGTTCTTGATTTCCAGCTTTTCCGCCGAGGCATCCGTCAGCGTCGCACTGTCTTCCCAGTAGAAATGGGGGTGGTCCGTCATATTGGTGTCGAAATAGCTTTTCGTGCCATCGACGGTAATCTCGCGCATCAACCCTGCGTCGCAGAAGGCCTTGAGCGTATTGTAGACCGTGGCGAGCGAGACTTTCTCATCGGCATTGGACGCGGCCTCGAACAGGCTTTCGGCGGTCACATGGCGGTCTTTCCCGTCACCCACCAGCAGATTGGCAAGTGTCATGCGCTGGCGCGTCGGGCGCAGCCCCGCTCCTGACAGCCATTTGGCACTTCGCTCTGTTGCAAGATCGGTCATGGATCGCTCGTTTGATAACCTTTCTCAAATATATGGTCAGATTGCCGGCAGTTTCAAACAAAAACACTCGGAAAACTGCTCGCTTGCGCGTGCAAACGCCTGAGTGATAGAGGTCAGGGAACGTAGCCAATAAGAACGAGACCAGAATACATGGCGGATTTTCCCACAAGTTTTGACAAAGAAGACCTGCTCAAATGCGCCCGCGGCGAGCTTTTCGGCCCAGGCAATGCGCAATTGCCTGCCCCACCGATGCTGATGATGGACCGGATTACCGATATCTCCGGCGACGGTGGCGCGCACGGCAAGGGTCACGTTGTGGCGGAATTCGACATCACACCCGACCTGTGGTTCTTTGACTGCCACTTCCCTGGCAACCCGATCATGCCCGGCTGCCTTGGCCTTGACGGTCTGTGGCAGCTGACCGGCTTCAACCTCGGCTGGCGCGGCTGGCAGGGGCGCGGCTATGCGCTGGGTGTGGGCGAGGTCAAACTGACCGGCATGGTTCGCCCCGACCGCAAGATGCTGACCTACAAGGTCGACTTCACCAAGGCGATCCAGACCCGCCGTCTGACCATGGGTGTGGCAAACGGGATCGTTGAGGCCGATGGCGAGGTCATCTATCAGGTGACAGACATGAAAGTCGCGCTCAGCGAAAGCTAAGCCAAAAGAACAAGTATTGAGGGAGGGAGCCCATGCGTCGGGTCGTTGTCACAGGTCTCGGGATCGTTTCGCCGATCGGCAATAACGCCGAAGAGGTCACAGCCGCGTTGAAAGCGGGCCGGTCCGGTATCGAGGCCAGCCCCGAAATGGCGGAA
>CAXQAV010000475.1:0-7084 GCA_964221795.1 Luminiphilus sp.
CATTGCAGCGCGCCCCTGCGGGGGCGTGTCACCATGCGACGGAAGCGCAGAAGCAGCCCACAACCCGAGAGGAGAACGGCATGACATACCCAGACGCCTACACCAAATTGTCAGACATGCGGGCGCGGCTGTCGTCCACCTTTGGAGCCCCCGGCGAGCCCGGATATACCGCGATTTACCGCACGGCAGACGGCCGTCGGTTCCAGCTGGACAACGGCCCCTGGCACGGCACCGGGCAAGAATGGAACATCAAGGAGCTTGACCGATGACACCGGCACCGCACGAAGTAAAGCACATGATCTGCTTGCAGTACCGCCCGACACCGCGCAGCCGCGCATGGATCACCGCCTACCGGATGCACATGGCCGGGCTTGATAACATGGTTGCGGATGCGGAGACGCTGCACCATCGCCACAAGGTTCACGAGTGGAAGATATTGCAGGAGGAGATTGCGACGGGAGCCGTCGCCGCCACCTTGGCGCGCTGTACGGTGGGTCAACAGGTGGAGCGGTGGCGCGCGGTTTCCGTTGAACTCGACACCGAGGAGACGCCAGAGGGCACGCAAACGCTTGTTCCCGGCGTTGAGCCCATCACCCAGCGCCAACGGCTGGAACGGCGGCAGGAACGCCCCATGCGCGGCGGCAAAGCGCCTTGCGACAAGGGGCTATTTGACGACGAGGCCCGCCGCCAACTTGATATGCTCGACCTGATGTGAAACGAGGTTGCCCCGCGCCCCTCGGCAAGGCCGAGTTGGAAGCGGCGCGGGGCGTGTCCCGAAAGGAATGGAACATTGAACGAATACACGGATTTGAGCCCGGAGGAAAGGTTTGCCGCTGTCGACCGAATGGCAAGCCAACTTTTCGGAACGGAACGCTGGAAAACCCTGTTTGCGGATCGGTATGACATAAGCCGACAAGCGGTTGGGAAATGGGCGCACAACGGGGCGCCGGTCTGGGCTTGTGTCGCGCTGTGCGATGCCTTGGAAGCCGCCAAGTTGGAGCGGATCCGGCAGGAACTCGGCGACGTGGCGCACCTGGAGCCATAGGCCAACTTGCCGAACGAAACGGGGCGCCGCAGCGGGCGCCCCTTTCTTATGCTCTCTTGCTCCTCCTGCGGCCTTCCAGCCGGAACCGCTTGCGCCGTGCTTCCAGCCGGTCCCGCGTGTCACAGATCACCCGGCGCGTGAGTGCCGGCAGTTCAGTCGGCCTCAAAACCACCTCGTACCCCAGCGCCTGCGCCCACTCTAGCAACAGCTGTGCATTCGGCACCTTGGACGGCCCGTCCTTTTCCGCCTTGGCAAGGTGGTCAACCGTGGCCCCGGCCAGTTCCTCGACCTCGCTAATCGTCAGCCCCAGCGTCTCCCGGCGCTCCCGCAGCACCGTCCGAGCCTCGTCATATGAGCCAACTTTGAGATCCAAAACGTCACGGCGGCGGCCTGGGTCAGCACACGGAACCGCCCGATCCTGATCCAACTTGGCGCGCAGGCCGCAGCCAACGGACGGACACTTGCCGACGACGAAATCATCACCGACAAATTCGAGGTGCCACCCGGCGTCCTCGCATTCTTTCAAGAACTTAGGATCCATCACTGCCCCGCTTGATCTCGCTGATCATGTATTTCTTGAGGTGGGCGATATTGTAAAACATGCCGCCCACTGTTCCCTCTTGCCCCCGGAGGCTCATCACGACTGCTCGCTCCTCGTCGGCAACTTGGTTGACTTCCTCGACGGTGGTACAGGCGCGCAGGCGATCACTGATCCTGTTGGCCTCGGCGATCATGTCATCAGCGCTCAAAACCCGATCTCCTCTTGCCCGTCATCCAGATCCCAAAAACGGTTTGTCGCCATATCGCAGCCCACGGTCACGCTGCCGATCTCACCCATCCTGGCCTTGCCTATGATGATCTCCGCCTTGCCCTTCCACGCTTCGTACTCGGCCTCCCAGTCGGCCCGTTCCGCCACTTCCTTCGGCGGGGTGCAGCGCGGGGGCGTAAGGAAATACTGCGGCCGAAACACGAACATCACATTGTCGGGCGCGTTCTCCAGATCGCCGGAGCCTCGCAGATGCGCCAACCCCGGCCGGGCCTGCTGCCACTGGTCCCATTTGTCGAGACGGCCCAACGTCCGATCCACCTGCGCCAGGGCGATGACATGCACATCCAATTGCTTTGCCACCTGTTTCAGGTCATTCGCCACCTGTGACAGCCGCTCAAAACCATCTTTGCCGCGGCCACGGACCAGCTGGATGTAGTCAATGATCAGCAGCTTGAAGCCTCGGAAATTTCCGTTCGGCTGCATCTTGCGCTGGAGCTTCTTCCCCTCTGACAGGATCGCCGGAACATCGCGGACGCGCTCCGAAAAGATCTCGATCGGCAGTTCCTGGAGATTGTGCGCCGCCTTCATCACCCTCTGAAACGATGCCTCCGACATGGGCTTGTCGTAGGTGTCATAGGCCAGCCCGCTTTCGATGCTGTTGATCCGGTTGCTCAGATCCTCCTCCGGCATTTCCAGCGTCACGAACCCGACGCCATAGCCTGCCTTGGCCGCCGAATAGGCGATATGGAGCGAAAGCGCGGTTTTCCCCATAGAGGTCTGCCCGCCCAAGATCGTGTACCGCTTCGGCGCCAGCGTCAGCTTGTCATCCAGCACCCGCAGCCCGGTCGGCACGCCCAGCAGCCTGCCCTGCTTGATCTCGTGCATCTGCTCCAGCGCCCGCGCCTGCGCCTTGAGAAACGACATGGTGCGCGGCTCATCGGAGAGATCCGCCCGCTCCATCAGCATCAGCTCCACCTCAGCCGCCGCCTCGTCTGCGGGCTTGCCGCCCCTCAGTTCCTCGGACAGCTGCTCGAACCGCCCGGCCAGGCTGCGGCGCTGGAACATTTCCGACAGCATCTTGGCGTATTCCTTGACGGCGAAACCGCTCACAGAGGCCGCGACAAGTCGCTGGAGATACGCCGCCCCTCCCAAGGTCTTCAAGCCGTCATGGTTCGCCAGATCAGTCGCCAGCGTTACCGGCGTGACAACGTGATCCCGCTCGATACAGCCCACGATGTTCCGCCAAATGTCCGCGTGGATCGGCTCGTAAAAATGCTCGTCCCGAACAATCGCAGCGACGTCGTGGAACCGGTCATTGTTCGCCAGCACCGCGCCCAGTAGCTGCTGCTCAGCCTCATTCGAGAAGATCGCCGCTGAAATATCGCCGTGGTTGCTCATGCCCGCGCTCCAATCTCTTTGACGATCCGGTAAACCTGCCGCGCCTCATCGACGCTGCGAATATTGGCGGTGTGATAATCTTTGCGGCCCAAACGCTGCGCCACCTCGGCGTAAACGGCCCGCCGCTTCATGCGGCCGCTCTGCCAGATCGGGTCAAGAATGCGATGAATGTGCTGGCGGGCCTTCTTGATCTCAGGCGTTGGGATGCAGCCAAGCGGGTTGGTCGGGTTGCTTGTCTTGTGGTGGCATCCAACATGGTTTCCGCAGGTATCGCATTTCCAGAATGGCAGCGCGGACAGATCGCCGCGATGCGGATAGATCTCGGCACCATCGGTCAGCCTCGCCTGAACTTTTCCTGAGCAGCCACAGCAGTAGATCTCCCGGCTCATGCCCGCGCCCTCCGATGCTTCTCAAGCCAGAAGGCCGCCACCTCGTTGGGCTTTCCGTCCTCCAGCATCGAGGGCGGACACTTCCCGTCAGCCAGCGCTCTCTGCTGCGCCGGGCTTAGATCGTCCCAGCGGTATTCCGACGCCTCCGGGCCAGAAAACTCGTCCCAGCGGCCGTCATTCAGCCAGCCCTGAGCGTATTTCACCTGCGGGCGGAACTCCCCCGGCTGCGCGCCTGACAGCCAAGCGGCATAGCGCTTCGCCGCAGCGATGATCACCTCCGGCTTTTCGCGCTTGATTGCCTTCGCCCAGGCTTTTTGGGCTGCGGGTTTCCCTGCCTTCTTGGGGTAGACGGCCCAGAAACGGTCGAACCCGTCATCCGGCTTTTCGGATTTCTGATCCGTCTCGCTGTTTGCTGAGAAAAGATCACCAGCGCGTTCACGCGCACTGGATGGTTCATGGATGGTTATAGGATGGTTTGGGTGAATCTGGTGCACGTCTTGGGGTGAATCTGGTGCACGTGTCATGTGAATCTGGTGCACGGGTGAATCTGGTGCACGGGTTCCCGGCAGCATCCGAATAGCGGCCAAATTCAGCCGATACTCGTAGGTGTATCCGTTCTTGCAAGGCCGGGTTCCGACCTTCATCAGGATCCCTTCCTGCTCAAATTCAGTCATCGCCTTCTGGACCGCTCGCCGCGACAATTCTGTATCCGCCGCGATGTGCGCCTTGCTCGTCCAGATCCCCGAACCGTCATCGCTGGCTCGGTCTGCGAGATACATCAGGACAGCCTTTCTTGTGGCCGACCCAATCTTCCTCTTTTGCGCAAGGCTGGCGCATTCGTTGCTCATTCCTCAGTCCTTTCGGTAGTATTGCGGGCCGCGGCTTCCAGTCCGCTTGCCCCTGTAAACAGCCCGCCTGGGGGCGGCGTCTGGTAGCTCTTGACCATTTCGGCCATGCCCCAGTCCCAGAGGGCCATTGCGTCGGCCTCGTCGTCGTTCTCCGGCTCCCAGCCAATCAAACGGCACCGGTCCACCACCAGCCGCTTGACCGCCACACGGGCGTCCTTTTCGCTCAGGTGGGGGAAGTCCCGTTTGGTGAATGCCTTGCCGAGAAAGCGCTTACGAACCGTCGCCAAGCTGACCGAGTGCGTCTTCACACCGCGGTTAAAGGCGCATCCCTCAATGCAGCCGACCATCTTGATCAACGAGGCGTTGACCTTCTGTCCGCCGATAGGAGCCTCGATCACGATTAGGTCCGGCTTGTGGGCCGTGATCAGCCCCTGCGTCATCACGAGGGCATTGGAAAGTTTCCGCTGAATTGGAGACTTGCCAAGATCCACGGTCCAGGCGCGCGGGCGGTTTGCGCCGGGAACCCCGACGCAAACTCCAGTCTTCGTGGCAACATCAAGCGCCAGGATCTTCATTCGGCGGCACCCGAAAAATCCAGCGGCTCATCCGCCGGGTTGAACGGAACCACGGTGTCGTCGCCCATCACCGCGTCCACCTCATCGTTGAACTCGGCCTGCTCCTCGTTGTCGTCGTCAACGTGGTCGCCCGGGTCGACGTCCTGCGGATCATCTTCACCGTCCTCAGACGCCGTTTCCTCCTGCGGGCCGTCCAGGTCCATTTCCATGCTGCCCTGCCCGGCCACATGGTTCTTGATCATCGGCAGAGCGGTTTCCAGCGAGCGGATAATATCCATCGCCTTGTTCTGGCCGTCCGCCTTCTCTCCCACCTTGAGGATCTGCCGGCACCACGCGAACGCTTTGCTGTTCATCGCCGTCTCATCGAGGAACTGCCCGATTTTCTGGCGGCTCTCTCCCGCGGAGGACGCGCGCTCGCTGTCTTCACGGTTGCGCGCCTCGATCTGCCCGATCAGCTCGTCATGGTCCACATCCGGCCCGTCAAACGCTGCGCGGACCTCTTTGCCTTCCTTCGCCATATTGGCCTCCTACGAAACGGCAGAGCACCATGCTCCACCTGTGAAATTTTCTCGAAATCTTGGGGGGAGCGACCCGCACTGCGTCCAAACGGGCCGATGGGCCCGGCGCGGAAGCAATGCGGTCACTGGGTGCTAAAAGCCTGCAGCCGGAACGACCTGTGCGCCGGGATGAAAGCATCCCATTACTCAGCTGCGGACTTAGCTGCTTCGATTGCTGCCTGCTCCAAGCGGATTTCTTCGATCGCGTCGAAGACCTGTTTCATGGTCCGGGCAGTGGGGTTTGTCTTCACCCCTCGCTCGATTTCTCGAACGATGTTGTTGTTGGTGTTGCCTGGGATCCGAGTCGAAACAAGGTAGGCAGTGATTCCGAGTTCTTCGATCGAGCGTGCCACATAGGCGCAGAAATCATCACCACTCGGGAATTTTCCCTCTTCGGGGAACGGCTTATCCGTCTTCTGTTTCATGTCCACCTCTTTAGATGGCATGAATATCCCTCTTTAGGTGGAACTTCGTCAACCTATAAGGTGAAGATACCTATCCGAATGCGTCATTTACCTACCAATATTTGCAGGTTTCCAAACTCTGACTATCCATTTATAAAATGAGACATGAGTAAGCATCGTGAACAACTGGCTAAGTATTGCGACCGGCCTGGGTATTCCCGCTCTGCCGCAAGCCTAAAGGCTGGGTACAACAAAAATTACGCGTCGAATGTCATCAACGGCAAGATCACGCCGACGATTGAGGCGCTGGAAGCACTATCGGTCGCTTTAGATGTACCGCTCTCTTGGATACTGTTCGGAGAGGGTCAAGACGACGGCATGTCAGAGATTATGGACAAGCTCCGTCGCATCGATCCGGCTGGCTTGAAGGCCGTGCGCGCGTTGGTTGACACGCTTTCGAGCGAGGACCAGTAGGTTCCGAAGCCTGTGAAATCAGGCTGTCCAGTAGCTCGGACACCCTTTTTTTGTTGTTGTTATTCAGTCCGTTAATATCGCTAAGCAACCTAAGCAAGCCAGATCATCCATTTATAACTTGATATTCCGCATCACTGGCATCATTATCCTCTTTTAAGAGGATTTCAACCTTAGAGTGATGGCGATGTTTGAAAAGATGTTGATGGATCGACTGCACGATATTGCAGAGGATGGTGTGGCACTGGGGTTTGGCTTCGATAATTCCGGCAACCCTGCGGAGCACATCTGCACCTACAGTAGCGCCTGGCAGACCCACTACTGGGAGCAGAAGTTGATTTTCAATGACCCTGTTATCTCCTTCGGCGCCAAGAACCTGGGCGCTATCCGCTGGTCCGACGTAGACTTGGGCTCCAAGGATAACGCGGTTCTGCAGGCTCGAGACTTCGGCATGAACGACGGGATTGTGCTTTCCATTCAGGTTGATGGGGAGCGGGCTATAGCCGGATTGGCGACGTCGGCTCGCCCAAGTGATGCGGCAATATCCGAGGCGCGGGCGATCGTTGCCGCCCTGCAAGCCACCAAGTCCGCGGCCAAGAAGATCGTGTTGACCAGACGGCAACAGGAG
>CAXQAV010000476.1:0-4987 GCA_964221795.1 Luminiphilus sp.
GCATGGTCTGGGCGCTGGAGAACCCCGAAGCAGGCATCGTCGAGACCGACGAGATGGACCATGTCCGCTGTCTGGAAGTGCAGCGCCCCTACCTTGGCCCGGTCGAGGCGCATTACACCGACTGGACACCGCTGCAGGACCGTTGGGAGCTTTTCCCCGAGGATATCGACGAGAGCGATCCATGGCAGTTCCGCAACGTCCTTGCGACCTGATCAGCCCTATGAGGCAGCCTGTGGAGGAATCCTTGCCGCAGGCCCCAAGTTTCGGTTGCCCAAGGTCCGCCCGCCCGCATAGAACGGGCCCGAATGTGAACGGACGGACCATGTGATGGCTAAAGGTATCACCCCCCAGAAGGGGATCATGGAGATTGCGCTCTACCAAGGCGGCGCATCCAAGCTGGACGGCATCAGCAATGTGCTGAAACTGTCGTCCAACGAAAACCCGCTTGGCCCCAGCGACGCCGCGAAAGAGGCGGTTGTCCGCGCGAGCCATGACCTGCACCGCTACCCTTCGACCGATCACGCCTCCTTGCGCGAAGCGATTGCAGAGGTCTGGGGCGTCGATCCTGCCCGCGTTGTCTGTGGCGTCGGTTCGGGCGAGGTGCTCAAGCTGCTGTCCGAGGCCTATGCCGGCAAGGGCGATGAGGTCCTGTTCACTGAACACGGGTTCTCGATGTATCCGATCTACGCCCACGCCTGCGGTGCGACCCCCGTGGTTGTCCCCGAGAAAGAGCGCGTGGTTGATGTCGATGCGATCCTCGCGGCCTGCACGAATAAGACCAAGCTGATCCTGATCGCCAACCCTGCCAACCCGACGGGGACCATGATCGGCAGCGGCGAGCTGGCACGGCTGGCAGAGAATATTCCACCTCAGACGCTCTTGGTGCTGGACGGAGCCTATGCCGAGTTTGTCGATGGCTATGACGCCGGCAAGGCGTTGGTTGAATCGCGCGAGAATGTCGTGATGACGCGGACGTTCTCGAAAATTTACGGTCTGGGCGGGATGCGCGTGGGCTGGGCCTATGGCCCGCAGGCGGTGATCGACGTGCTGAACCGCATCCGCGGTCCGTTCAACCTCTCGACGGCTGCACTCGCCGCCGCCGAAGCTGCTGTGCGCGACACGGCCCATACCGAAAAATGCCGGATCGAGAACGCCAAATGGCGCGAGTGGCTGGCCAATGCTCTGGCTGCCCATGGCGTGCCGTCGGATACCTCGACAGCCAATTTCATCCTTGCCCGTTTCGGCTCTGAGGCCGAGGCAAACGCCTGTGACGAGCATCTGAAATCGGAAGGGATCATCGTGCGTCGCGTGGCGGGCTATGGGTTGCCCAATTGCCTGCGGATCACCGTCGGTGACGAGGCCGCCTGCCGCCGCGTGGCCCATGCCATCGGCCAGTTCAAAGGGGTCAAGTGATGGCGCAGATCTATGACCGCGTTGCCCTGATCGGCCTTGGCCTGATCGCCTCCTCGATGTGCCACGCGATGCGTCGCGCAGGGCTTGCGGGCGAGATCGTGGGTTATGCGCGGTCCGCCGAGACCCGTGAGATCGCCCGCGAAATTGGGCTTTGCGACCGTGTTGCCGAAACGGCGACCGAGGCGGTAGAGGGAGCGGATCTGGTTGTCCTTTGCGTGCCGGTTGGTGCCATGGAAAGCGTTGCTCGCGAAATTGGCTCAGCGTTGAAAAAGGGTGCCACGGTCAGTGACGTCGGCTCTGTCAAATGCGCAGTGATCGACGCTGTTCTCCCGCATCTGCCCGAGGGCGTGCATTTCGTGCCCGCCCACCCGCTGGCAGGGACCGAGCATTCCGGCCCCCGTTCGGGCTTCGCGGAACTCTTTGACAACCGCTACACCATCATCGTGCCAGTGGCAGGCTCCGATGCAGCGGCGGTAAAGAAGCTGGACGAACTCTGGCAGGGCATGGGTGCGCTGACCGAGCAGATGGACGGTGAACACCATGACCGTGTGCTCGCTGTTACTAGCCACACACCGCACCTGATTGCATACACGATGGTCGGCGTGGCCGATGACCTGCGTCGCGTGACCGACAGCGAGGTGATCAAATTCTCGGCGGCCGGTTTCCGCGACTTTACCCGCATCGCGGCCTCGGATCCGACGATGTGGCGGGATGTGTTCCTCAACAACAAAGAGGCGACGCTGGAAATTCTCGGGCGCTTTACCGAAGAGCTCTTTGCCCTACAGCGCGCGATCCGGCGCGGTGACGGTGATCATCTGTTTGATTACTTCACCCGCACCCGCGCGATCCGCCGCGGGATCATCGAGGCGGGGCAAGACACGGACGCGCCGAACTTTGGTCGTTCACCGGGCCGCAAGGAATGATCCGTCGGGCGGCACTCCTTGTCGCCTGTCTGCTGGCCACGCCGCTTGCGGCTCAGGATGTTCGGCCCGTACTGCGTCCGGCCGCGACGGCCGCGCAGGACTATGCATTGCGACCGTTCTCGCGGCCCTTCGCGCGTCCTGAGCTCAGCGTCGCTGCCCCAGTGGACCCGCAACTGCGGGCCGAGCAGGACCTCTTTGCCTTTAGTCCCACTGCCACCGTCACCTCGATGCGGCCTCTGCGCCGCACTACGGCCATCGAAGTGGCCGGAGAGGAACGACGCCTTGCGCGTGTCCGCGGCCAAATCTGTGGCGATCCGGCCATTCAGGGGCAGGTGCTGGGGCGCGTGAACGGGGCAGGGTCCTGTGGTATGGATGAGGCCGTAAAGGTGCGTGCCGTGGCAGGTGTCACCCTCAGCCCGCGCGCCACCATTGACTGCCCGACCGCACAAGCGCTCAAGACATGGGTGGAACGGGGCGTGCTGCCTGCTGTCGGCAGCGAAGTCGGCGGCGTTTTCTCCCTGCGGGTGGTCTCGGACTATGCCTGCCGGAGCCGCAACAACCAGCCCGGTGCGCGTCTGTCGGAACATGCCTACGGGCGGGCGATTGATATCGCCGGGATCCGCTTGCGGGACGGGACGGAAATGACACTCCTGACTGATTGGGACTCCGAGGATGACGGCGCGCAGCTGCGGCAGATGTGGCGCGCGGCCTGCGGGCCTTTCGGGACAGTTTTGGGACCGGAAGCGAACCGCTTTCACCGCGACCACTTCCACTTTGACACCGCCCGCTATCGGCGAGGGCCCTATTGCCGCTAGCTGGACTTGGGCCTGTCGTGAGGCCAGAGGCCTCCGGCCAAAGTATTTTTGGCGAGATGATGAAAGTGTCAGGCTTTACCCCGTCGCGGCGGCATCCTATAAGCCGCGGCATGATGAGGCAGATGATCATTCGCATTATTTGCCCGGCGGTCTGACCTCCAGACGACCGGCCGGGAAAAGGTGTCAGCTTTGGCGCACCGACAAATCATGCTTTCTGAGATATCCGCAATAAAGGACGCCACCCATGTGCGCCGACACCCCTGAATACAAAGACACCCTGAACCTGCCCCGCACCGATTTCCCGATGCGCGCGGGCCTGCCCAAGCGCGAGCCCGAATGGCTCGCCCGTTGGGAAAAGATCGGGGTCTATGACCGCCTGCGCGAAAAGCAGGGCCGCCCTTCGTTCACGCTGCATGACGGCCCGCCATACGCCAACGGCCACCTGCACATCGGTCACGCGCTCAACAAGATCCTCAAGGATATGGTGGTGCGCTCCCAGCAGATGATGGGCAAGGACGCCCGCTATATCCCGGGCTGGGATTGTCACGGTCTGCCGATCGAGTGGAAGATCGAAGAGAAATACCGTGCCAAGGGGCAGGATAAGGACAAGGTCAACGTTGTCGACTTCCGGCAGGAATGCCGCAAGTTCGCCGAAGGCTGGGTCGATATCCAGCGCGAGGAATTCAAGCGTCTGGGCATCACCGGCAATTGGGAAAACCCCTACCTGACGATGGATTTCCACGCCGAGCGTGTGATCGCCGAGGAATTCCAGAAGTTCCTGATGACAGGCACGCTCTATCAGGGGTCGAAGCCTGTGATGTGGTCGCCCGTTGAAAAGACCGCGCTGGCCGAAGCCGAGGTCGAATACCACGACCGCCAGACTGATGCGATCTGGGTGAAGTTTCCCGTTGTCCCCGCAGCCGAGGCACTGGCGACGCTCGACGAGGCAACCGATTTTTCGGACGCCCTCTTCGAGATCGCGACGGATCTGAAGAGCGCCAAGGTTGTGATCTGGACGACCACACCCTGGACCATCCCGCAGAACCGTGCGGTCTGCTACGGTCCGACCATTGGCTATGGCCTTTACGAGGTCACCGCCACGCCCGAGGAATGCTGGGCCTCTGTCGGTGAGACATTGATCGTGGCTGATGCGCTGGCTGGTGACGTCTTTGGCGCTGCCCGACTTGATCCCGAAACGATGGTCAAGCGCGTGCGCACTGTGTCGGCGGATGAGCTTTCTGTGCTGACCCTCGCGCATCCGCTGCGCGGAGCCGAGGGCGCGGGTGGTGAATGGGATTTCAACGTGCCCATGCTGCCGGGCGAGCATGTGACCGACGATGCCGGTACCGGTTTCGTCCACACAGCTCCCAGCCACGGTGACGACGACTATGCCATCGGGGTCAAGCATGGCCTGCCGATGACCTACAACATCCTTGATGACAGCTCCTACCGCGCGGACCTGCCGTTCTTTGCGGGTGAGTGCATCCTGAAATCCAACGGCAAGCCCGGTGGCGCAAATGCCGCCGTGATCGCCAAACTGGTTGACGTCGGCGCGCTGCTGGCACGCAAGCGCATCACGATCTCGGACGCGCATAGCTGGCGCTCCAAGGCCCCTGTGATCCGACTGAACCGTCCGCAGTGGTTTGCCGCCATCGACAAGCCTGTTGGCGACGGGCAGGACACTTATGGCACCACGATCCGTGAGCGCGCGCTGCGCTCGATTGATGAACTGGTGACATGGACCCCGAAAACAGGCCGCAACCGCCTCTATTCCATGATCGAGGCGCGGCCTGACTGGGTTCTCTCGCGCCAGCGCGCCTGGGGTGTGCCGCTGAA
>CAXQAV010000477.1:0-5810 GCA_964221795.1 Luminiphilus sp.
GACCATCTCGATGGCGAAGTTCAGGTTCTTGCCGGCCAGCGGGTGGTTGGCATCGAGCGTGACTTCGGTCTCGGTCACATCGGCAACGACCACGGGGATCACCTGACCCTGCGGGGTCTGCATCTGCAATTGCGTGCCGACCTCAAGCGGGATCTCGGCGGGGATCTGTGCGCGTGGGACGGCCTGCTGGTTATCGGGGTTATGCTCGCCATAAGCCTGTGCCGCTGGCACGTTGACGTCTTTCTTGTCGCCTACGGCCATGCCGGGAATGGCGGCGTCAAGGCCGGGAATGATCTGACCCGAGCCAACAACGAACTCCAGCGGATCACGTCCTGCCGAGCTGTCGAACTGGTCGCCGTTGTCGAGAGTGCCGGTGTAGTGAATCTGTACGGTGTCGCCTGCTTTGGCCTGTGTCATTGTCTCTGCTTTCCTGTGTCATTACATAAAGGCCGGAACCTAAAGGGACATGGGCAGGGTTGCAAACCGATTGCCCCTTTTCGTCGCGTAGCGCCCATGACACGATGCGCGCAAAGCAAGAGGGTCCGATGCCTTTCACAACTTATGTCTTTGATGCCTACGGCACTTTGTTCGATGTGAATGCCGCCGCACAGGCCGCCGCTGCCGAACCGGATCACGCCGCTTTGCAGGCGGTTTGGCCCAAACTGGCCTTCGACTGGCGGCGCAAGCAGCTGGAATACTCATGGCTGCGCGCCGTGGCCGACCGGCATTGCGATTTCTGGAACGTGACCGAAGACGGGCTGGATTGGGCGCTTGAGGCGCAAGGACTGGACGATCCCGCGACACGCAAACGCCTGTTGGAACTCTACTGGGAACTGGCGGCCTATCCGGAAGTGCCGGCGATGCTGGCAACGCTCAAGGCGGCAGGCAAACAGACGGCGATCCTCTCGAACGGCTCGCCCGCGATGCTGGAGGCAGCGGTCAAATCGGCAGGGATCGGGGAACAGTTGAACGCCGTGCTCAGCGTTGAAAGCGTCGGCGTCTTCAAGCCCCACGCCAAGGTCTACGACATGGTGCAGCACCGCTTTGGCTGTGCAAGGGAAGAGGTGCTGTTTGTCTCTTCCAATGGCTGGGATATCGCGGGGGCGGCGGACTACGGTTTCCACACCGCATGGGTCAACCGCGCGGGTGATCCGGTTGACCGCCTCTTTGGCCGACCGCATCACATACTCAAGGACCTCACGACCATTCCGGAGATCGCCTGATGCCGCATTACACGGCCCATGATGGAACGCAGCTTTACTACACTGAAGAAGGCAGCGGGCTGCCGGTCATCGCGCTGGCTGGGCTGACGCGCAATGGCGCAGATTTCAACCACGTCGCCGCGCACCTGCCGGTGCGTCTGATCCGTCCGGACTATCGTGGACGCGGGCAGTCGGATTGGGCTGATCCTAAGACCTACACGATCCCACAAGAAGGCGCCGACGTGCTGGCGCTTATGGATCATCTGGGGCTTGCGCAGGCCGCGATCCTTGGCACCTCGCGCGGCGGGCTGATTGCGATGGTGCTGGCCGCAACAGCCAAGGACCGTTTGCTCGGCGTGGCGCTCAACGACATCGGGCCGGTGATCGAGGACCGCGGACTGGACGTCATCAAGGACTACATCGGGCGCAACCCTGCCCAAAAAACCTATGACGAGGCCGCCGCCGCCCGCGCAAAGCTCTGGACACATTTCAAGGACGTGCCCATGTCCCGCTGGCGCGAAGAGGTCGAGGCGCATTATCAGGAAGAGGATGGCCGGTTGGTGATCCGCTATGACCCGAAACTGCGCGACGCTGTGCTGGCCGCTGGTGCGCAGCCGGCGCCGGACCTCTGGCCGCTCTTCGATGCGCTTGAAGGTCTGCCGCTGGCGCTGATCCGCGGCGCCAATTCCGACCTTCTGAGCAAGGCCACGGCGGACGAGATGTCCCGCCGCCGCTCCGATATGCTGCGCGCGGATATCGCAGGGCGCGGCCATGTCCCTTTTCTGGATGAACCCGATGCAGTCGTAGTGCTGCAATCATGGCTGGAGAGAATGCAATGAACATCGACATGATCCGCGCCGCCGCCGGACGCCTTCAGGGGCACGCACGGCGGACACCGATCCTGACCTCGCCCTTCCTTGACGAAATCGCTGGCCGCCGCGTGTATGTGAAGGCCGAATGCCTGCAGCACACAGGCTCTTTCAAGTTCCGTGGCGGCTGGTCGGCGGTCTCCTCTCTGACCGACAACGAGCTGAAGGCAGGTGTGATCGCCTTTTCCAGCGGAAACCATGCGCAGGGCGTGGCACTTGCCGCGCGCGAACACGGGACACCTGCCGTCATCATCATGCCCGCCGATGCGCCGCAGGTGAAGATTGACAACACGGCAGCACTCGGGGCCGAGGTGGTTCTCTATGACCGCGCGACCGAAGACCGCGACGAGATCGGCGCGCGACTGAGCGCCGAACGCGGCCTGACCCTGATCAAACCCTTCGACGAACCACTGGTCATTGCGGGGCAAGGTACAACGGGACTCGAGATCGCCGAGGACATGAATGCGCTTGGCGTGGAGAATGCCGATGTGGTGGTCTGTTGCGGCGGCGGGGGCCTGACGTCGGGCATCGCGCTGGCGCTGGATGCCGAGGCCCCTACCTTACGCGTCCGCCCCGCCGAGCCAGAGCATTTCGATGATGTGACGCGCTCGCTTGCCGCAGGCGAGATCAAGCGGAATGAACGCCTGTCTGGCTCGCTCATGGACGCCATCATCACACCACAACCCGGCGACATCACCTTCCCAATCCTCAAACGCCTTTGCGGGCCGGGGATTGTCGTCACCGAAGAAGAGGCGCTGCGGGCCGTGGCACTCGCGTTCGAACGTCTGCGGATCGTTGTCGAACCCGGCGGCGCGGCAGCTCTGGCGGCTGTCCTCTTCCATCCCGATGAGTTCGAAGGCGACGCGGTGATCGCCGTTGCCACCGGCGGCAATGTAGATGCCGCCATCTTTCAACAAGCACTGGCGACACTCTCGACATGACTGACGTAATCTCCCGCGACGGCACCCGCATCTATGCGCAAAGTGAGGGTCCAGAAGACGGTCCCGCAATTGTCTTTGCAAACTCGCTCGGCAGCACACTGGAAGTCTGGGATGCGATCCTGCCCCTCTTGCCGAATGGGTTGAGGATCATCCGCTTCGATCTGCGCGGTCATGGCCGCTCGGAGGTGCCGGAAGGCCCCTACAGCATGGGCCAGCTTGTCAGTGATGCAGAGTCTGTGTGCGACGCCTTCGGCCTCAGTGATGTTCTCTTTGTCGGCCTGTCGGTCGGCGGGATGATCGCGCAAGGGCTGGCGGTGAAGCGCCCCGACGTAATCCGTGCGATGGTGCTGTCCAATACCGCCGCCAAGATCGGCAATCCGGCGATGTGGTCCGACCGGATCGAGATGATCCGCAAGGGTGGCATGGCGGGCGCGTCGGATGCCGTTCTGCAGCGGTGGTTCGGGCAGGATTTCTACGGCACGCCCGAGATGGCACCTTCACGGGCGATGTTTGAGGCAACACCCGTCGAGGGCTATTGCGGCGTGTGCGCAGCGATTGCCGGCACGGATTTCTACACCCCCACCAGCAGCCTGCGCATCCCGACGCTTGGGATTGCCGGCAGCGAGGATGGCTCCACCCCGCCCGATCTGGTGCGCGAGACCGTGGACCTGATCCCCGGCTCGCAATTCGCGCTGATCCGGCGGGCGGGACACATTCCTTGCGTCGAAAAACCCGAGGAATACGCAGAATTGCTGAAACGGTTCATCGCCGATACGGGACACTTGGACGCCGACTAGATACTTGAGAACAGCGACTATTTGCACGCAGAGGCTTTCTTGGCTTCCCAAGCTCAACCAAAGGGTTTAACCGTTCCTTGATGACGAAGCGACTTGCGACGATTTTCATCCTCCTGTCGGTCATGCTCGACAGTATGGGGATCGGGCTTATCATGCCGGTGATGCCCGACCTTATTCAGGAGGTCGAGGGTCAGGGGATCGGTGCAGCCGCGGTCTGGGGCGGTATTCTGGCCACGATTTTTGCGGCCATGCAATTCTGCTTTGGACCAACATTGGGGAACCTTTCGGACCGCTATGGGCGCAGGCCTGTCTTGATCATTTCACTGGTGATTATGGCCTTCGACTATGTGCTGATGGCGCTAGCGCATACGATCTGGCTACTGGTGATCGGGCGGATCATCGGGGGGATCACGGCGGCGACACAGGCGACCTCGGCGGCGTATATGGCCGATATCTCGGAGCCTCATGAGAAGGCCGCGAATTTCGGCCTGATCGGGGCGGCGTTCGGCGTGGGCTTTGTGCTGGGGCCGATGATCGGCGGGATACTCGCCGAATACGGGACACGCGCGCCGTTCTGGGCTGCGGCATTTCTCGCCGCGGCCAATGCTCTCTTTGGATATTTCGTCCTGCCAGAGACCGTCACGGACCGCATCCGGCGACCTTTCGAATGGCGGCGCGCGAACCCTCTGGGGGCGCTCAAGAACATCGGCGGCCTGCCGGGGCTGAAGCCGCTGCTGCTGATCACTTTCGTCTATACCATCGCCTTTTTCGTCTACCCCGGCGTCTGGGCCTATTTCGGGGCCGAGCGCTTTGGCTGGGGGCCGGGCATGATAGGCCTGTCGCTGGGGATTTTCGGCATCGGCATCGCGATTGTGCAGGGCCTACTGATCCGGCCGATCCTGAACCGCATAGGCGAGCGGAATGCGGTGATCCTTGGGCTGACAATTGATGTGGTGGCCTTTGTCCTCATCGGATTCGTGACCAACGGCTGGATCGCACTGGCACTGACACCTCTGACTGCCTTGGGATCAATCGCCGGACCGGCCCTTCAGGGGATCATGTCGCGCACGGCCTCCGACGATCAGCAGGGCGAGTTGCAGGGGACCGTGACCTCAATCAATGCGGTCGCGACGATTGTGGCGCCGCTCCTTGTCACACAGACCTTCTGGTACTTCACCGGCGATCACCTGCCGATCTATCTGCCCGGCGCGCCCTTCCTGCTGTCAGCTGTTCTGACCATCGGCTGTATCCTCGTTTTCATCCGGACACCGCGGCCAGAGCGCCCCCGCGTCCTCTGAGGTCGCGTTCAGACTTGCGCGTGGCATGACTTCTGCGCAGGGTCGCGCAGACACACTTGAATCAGCAGGTCCCCACATGTCCCAAGTCAAAGCCGCCATCTGCCGCGAATTCGGCAAACCACTGACCATTGAAACCGTCACCCTTGCCTCGCCGAACGCAGGCGAGGTCGAGGTCAAGCTGAGCGCATGCGCGATCTGCCATTCCGATATCACCTATCTCGACGGCGGTTGGGGCGGCGTGCTGCCTGCAATTTACGGGCACGAAGCCGCAGGTCATGTGACCGCCGTCGGCGACGGTGTGCGGGGCGTGGCCGTGGGTGATCCCGTAGTGGTCACGCTGATCCGCTCCTGCGGCACCTGCCCTTCTTGCGCAGGTGGTCAGCCCGTAGCCTGCGAGAGCAATATGGCAACCAGCCCGATCACCGCTGCCTCGGGCGCGCCCGTGCTTCAGGCGATGAACACCGGCGGTTTTGCCGAAAAGGTCGTGGTGAGCCAGTCTCAGGTGGTCAAGCTCAGCGACGGGATTTCGATGGAGGCCGCCTCGCTACTGGCCTGTGGTGTGATCACCGGCGTGGGCGCTGTGGTGAACGCAGCGGAACTACGGGCCGGTCAGGATGTGGTCGTGATCGGCGCGGGTGGCGTCGGCCTCAATGCCATTCAAGGCGCCCGTATCGCCGGTGCCCGCCGGATCGTCGCCGTGGAC
>CAXQAV010000478.1:0-5903 GCA_964221795.1 Luminiphilus sp.
GACAAGAATGCGATCCTGCCACTGGATTCCGCCATTCAGGAGAACCTCAAGGAAACCACGACCCGCGTGCTGGCATCGCTCACCCCGCGTGAGGAACGTGTGCTGCGGATGCGTTTCGGCATCGGCATGAACACCGACCACACGCTCGAGGAAGTCGGCCAGCAGTTCAGCGTGACCCGCGAACGGATCCGTCAGATCGAGGCCAAGGCGCTGCGCAAGCTCAAGCACCCGAGCCGGAGCCGCAAGCTGCGCTCGTTCCTGGACCAGTAGGGGCAAGGCGATGGCGTGGTTCTCGAAACTCTTTGGCGGCGGTGGCGAAAGCCCGTCGGCGCAGCCCGAGACCTACAAGGACTTCGCCATCACGCCCCAGCCGCAAAAGGACGCGAGCGGCTGGCGCATTGCCGCGCTAATCGAAAAGGATGGGCAAACCCACCACTTGATCCGCGCCGACGTACTGAACGACCAACAGGCCGCCGTGGCGGCCTCGGTCAGCAAAGCCAAACAGGTGATCGACGAGCAGGGCGAGCGGTTGTTTGGTTGATCTCGCGCGGCAGACGTTCTTTGAGGTCCAAACCCGCGGCCCCGGCCTCTATGAATTCACAGATCAGCTGCGCCGCTGGGTGACGGGTGACGGTCTTTTGACCCTCTTCATACAGCACACGTCGGCCAGCCTGCTCATTCAGGAAGACGCCGATCCCGAAGTGCAGGTGGATCTCCAGAATTTCTTTGCCCGTCTCGTTCCGCCGACCACTGACCCCAGTATGGCCTATCTTACCCACACCTACGAGGGGCCGGATGATATGCCGGCGCATATCAAGGCGGCACTTCTGCCGACCCATCTTTGCATTCCGGTATCAGGCGGCAGGCTCGCATTGGGCACGTGGCAGGGTATCTATCTCTTTGAACATCGTAACAGACCGCACCAGCGTCGCGTCGTTGCCCATGTGAGCTGAAAACTGAGTCACTTCTACAACGCTTGTGCCGCACAGGTGCGCTGCCCGATTTGCACACTACCCAAACAGATTTCCCCTACATATAGTGGCTGTGGATAAGTCGGGTGGCTGGTGCGGTCAGCCCCGCAATCAACAGTATGAGGAGCCGCCATGCGTTGCCCGTTTTGTGGAAATGTCGACACTCAGGTCAAGGACAGCCGCCCTGCCGAGGATCACGTCGCGATCCGGCGTCGCCGCTTCTGTCCTGCCTGTGGTGGCCGCTTTACGACCTACGAACGGGTGCAGCTGCGTGACCTTGTCGTCATTAAATCGAATGGCCGCCGTGAGGATTTCGACCGCCCCAAGCTGGAGCGTTCTATCCGCATCGCCCTGCAGAAACGCCCTGTCGAGCCCGAGCGTATTGACCAGATGATCAGCGGCATCGTCCGTCGTCTGGAAAGCCTTGGCGATACGGATATTCCGTCGGGCACCATCGGCGAGATCGTGATGGAAAGCCTCGCAAGGATCGACACCGTGGCCTACGTGCGCTTTGCCAGCGTCTACAAGAATTTCCAGGCTGCGGATGACTTTGACAAATTCGTCAGCGAGTTGCGCCCCAACGCGGGCGGCGACGGGGACGAGTGACCGCCCCGTCCGATGAAAGGTTCATGGCGCTGGCCCTGTCTTTGGGGCGGCGCGGGATGGGGCGTGTCTGGCCCAATCCTGCGGTGGGCTGTGTCATCGTCAAGGAAGGCCGGATCATCGGTCGCGGCTGGACCGCAGACGGCGGCCGCCCCCATGCCGAGCCACAGGCGCTGGCACAGGCCGGAGATGCGGCGCGCGGGGCCACGGCCTATGTCACTTTGGAACCCTGCGCCCACCATGGGCAAACCCCGCCTTGTGCGCAAAGCCTGATTGATGCGGGCGTTGCCCGCGTTGTGGTCGCCTTGGGAGACCCCGATCCGCGTGTCGATGGCGGCGGGATCAGGATGCTGCAAGCGGCCGGAATCGCAGTCACGACGGGCGTCGGCGAAAGGGCCGCGCGGCAGGATCACGCGGGTTTCCTCTCGCGGGTCACCCGCGGGCGGCCTTTCGTGACACTGAAACTCGCAGGCACGCTGGATGGACGCATCGCCACAGCGACAGGGGAAAGCCAGTGGATCACCGGTCCGCAGGCGCGCCGAGCGGTCCATATGATGCGTGCGCGTCATGATGCGGTGATGGTGGGCGCGGGAACAGTGCGGGTGGATGATCCCTCGCTCACGGTGCGCGGTTTGGGGATCGACCGTCAGCCGGTCCGCGTTGTTGTCTCGCGCGCGATGAAACTGTCGCCGGATGCAGTGCTGGCCAAAACCGCGCGGGAGGTTCCCGTCTGGCTCTGTCACGGCGACGGGGCAGAGGTCGCGCCGTGGACAGAGCAGGGGGCTGTCAGCCTGTCCTGCGACACAGTCTCGGGTCAGGTCGATCCGCTCTCTGTCCTAAAGGCGCTCGCCGCACGCGGGATCACGCGGGTCTTCTGCGAAGGTGGCGGGATGCTGGCGGCCTCGTTGCTGAACGCCGATCTGGTGGATGAACTGGCCGTCTTTTCAGCCGGTGTCGCGATTGGCGCCGAGGGCACGCCGATGCTGGCGGCGATGGGCATTGACCGCTTGGCGCTTGCGCCGCGCTTTGCCTTGGCTGACGTCAGCCGCGCCGGCGGTGATATTTGCCATATCTGGCGGCGTTCACCTGCGCCATAGGTGCGCGTAACCGGCAAAGAGCCCCTGCAGCTTGGCCAGAATGCGGTTCCCCGCTGGTGCGGGCGGGATGTCATTGTTTTCCAGCCGGTCCACGATCACTTCGGGCGGGCAGGGCAGGCGGGTCACCGGATCAGAGTAGCGCGGGTAGGTGATGAGTGCCCCGTGGACGAGCCCCGCCAGATCAAGCCGCGCGGTGCGCCGCAGGTTCGGCACCTGACGGTCATCCGTCAGGCCCCAGCCCGCATAGAACGGCATCCCGAGACAGGTGACAGGCTTGCCCCGCAACAGCGCCTCGAACCCGAGGAGCGAGGTCATGGTCCAGACCTCGTCAACCGCGTCGGTTGCGGCGATCGGATCGGCGCCGCGCAGAACGACATCTGCGAGTTTTTCAGCATCCGGGACTTCTCCGGGCCGCAGACCCGCTTCGACGTCAGGATGAGGTTTATAGATGATCTTGGCCGCGGGATTGGCGGTACGGACCGTCTGTAGCAGCGCGGCATTTGTCGCGACGTCTGTGGTGCCGAGCCGGATCGAGGCATCATCCTCCACCTGACCGGGCACGAGGATGCGGCGACCTTCGGGCAGGGGCGGCAATACGTTACCCGCGAGATTGTATTTCGAAAGACCCGCATCGGTGATCCGTGCGATCAACGCCGTGGCGCGGGCGCGCTCGGCCTCGGTCAGGGTTTCGCAATCGTTCAGGATAGCCTCAAGGCGGCTGGGGCGTGTTGCGTCATAGTAGATACCAAGGTCATCCAGCACGAGGCTCAGCGGCGCGATCAGGTCAGCGCCAAGGCCGCGTGAGCGCAGAAACCCGTCTTCGACGAGGACCGGACCCTCGCCACCCGCACTGGCCCATCGCATGACGCGGTGAGTCTCGGCGGGCTTGGCAGGGCCAAAGCGGACCGGCGTGACGCTGCCAAAGACCTGTTGGAGGGGTTTGCGCTTCCAAAGGCGCATGCCTTCGGCCCGCCAGCCATGGTGATCCTCGCGCCATGTGCGCGTGAGGGCTGTCAGGCTCGCGAGCGCCTCTTCAAAGCTGCAAAGCCGGTCGTGATAGGGGTCGTACCATTTCGGGTAAAGCTGCATCGCACCTGCAAAAAGCTGCGCGCGTGTCAGGCTGCGTTGCCGGCGTTGGAGCGGTTTGCGGTCGTCCGTCAGCCCCCAGCCCATGTAAAAAGGCTGGCCCAGAACGACGGGCTTGTGACCGGCAAGGATTGCCTCGAAGCCCAACTGCGAACTGACAGTATAGACGGCAATGGCCCCCTCAAACAGCGCCCACGGCGAGACCGGTGCGTCACAAAGCGAAATCCGCTCGTTTGCGTCCTCTTGCGTGAAATACCCCTCGCGGTGCCCCGCCACGGTTTCAGGATGGGTCTTGATCACGATCCGTGCGGCGGGATGTTCGGTGAGCGCAAAGAAAAGCATTTCGCGGAACGAATTGCTGTCGCAGTCGCTCGCCTTGATCGAGGCGTCCTTGCGCGTCTGGTCGATCACCAGAACATAGCCCGGCTCGGGCGCGGCAAGGGCGGGGTCGTGGCGGTTGTATTTCGAGATGTGTTGCTTGCGCATCATCTCGATCCCCGCCCGCGCGCAGTCCAGAAGGGCCGTATCGTCGAGGGGATTTTCGGTCAGGACCCGTTCCAGATCGGATTTCGTCTGCGGATCGAAATGGACGCCGTTGCGGTCGATATTAAGGCCAATCGGTGGGTCACCGTCCCGCCCGAGGCCCACGGACCTCAAAAAGCTGTCCTCGACCCTGACAACGCCGGATCCGCGCCGCTCTGCCACGGCCTCGCCACGGGGGGCGGTCGGGCTTTGGCCCCAGACGCCCACAAGATCACCGTCGCCGGGCGCGCCCAGTTTGATGTCGTATCCGGCAAGGTCGAGAATGCGCCGCACACGGCCTTGGGTCAGAAAGCCGCCGTTATAGACATAAAGGTTCTGGCGTTTTCCGTCGGTCATAGCGTCAGGCTAGTCGGGACGGCCACCGCTCACAATGCGCATCGCGGGGGCTTGGGTGCCGGATTGGCGCGCAAGCGCGTCATAGGGGGACAGTTCAGAGAGCATCATATCGGTGACCATCCGCAAGAGCTGCCTGCGGCCTGCGCGGGAATAGAAGCCGCCGGGCACCTGACTGGTCTCCAACAGGAACTGCCGGTAGTCGCGATAGGCGGCCGCGTCGGGGCGGCGCGGATCGCTATAGAAATCGGCAATCGACTGCTCCGAGATGAACTCTGGCTTGTTGTAGACAGCCGTGCCGAAGGTCTTGAGCGGGATACCGCGCCAGAGCGCCTGTTGACCTGCTGTCGAATTCACCGTCACAGCCGAGCGCGCCTGATCCAGAACCTCGGCCAGTTTGCCGCCGCGCAGGTAGTGCACGCGGTGGGCGATCCCCTTGGCTCTGGCGGTTTCGCTGATCAGCCGCCGCAGGGGCGACTGGCCGTTTTCCAAAGGATGGGCCTTGAAGACCAGATGGTGATGCGACGGTGCGCCTTTGGCGAATCCGTCGATGACCAGAGAGATGAACTCTTCCATATCGGCAAAGGGCGAATGGGCCTGAAAGCTTGCATCATGCTCCAATTGCAGAAGCGCGATATGATAGGGGTATCCGCCCGCCTTGATGGCCCGTGTGTGCAAAGCGCGCTCCGCTGCCATGATCGGCATCAGCAGCAGCCGCTTGGTATAGAGCGCGGCTTCGCGATGCACGGGCAGGGCGCGGTGCGTGCGGAAAGACGGATATCGCCAGTACCAGAACATGACGAACCAGTGATAGGCCGCGCCGTAAAAGATATGCTGGCACATGTCGCCCCATTGCGCGGGCGGGGTCGGCATTTCGATATCGGAGCGCGCAAGGCGGTCGCGCATCTCGGCCACGCTCAGGTCCATGAGCGCGGAATGGCCGTTGGAGCCGTCACGTTCGTAGGTGACCCAATAGGGGCGCATGTAGCCTTCTTCGAGAACATGGATACGGATACCTGCTGCACGGGTCTGTCGCACGGCCTCGGCATGGACGGGGCGGGTGTCGCCGTAGAGAACGATGTCGCTGACGGCTTTTTCGACCAGAAGTGCGGCGAGCGTTTCGTGCCAATCCTCTGGTCTGCCCTGAAACGGCACATACCCTTCCGACGGCCACCAGAAAGCGCGGTCACCGGCGTTGAACCCGACGCGCCAGACCCTTGGCCCCTGTCTTGCGCAACATCCCTGCCAACTGGCGGAAAAAGGGCCCGTG
>CAXQAV010000479.1:0-8954 GCA_964221795.1 Luminiphilus sp.
CAACTGTTTCCTTGGGGAAGACAATTCAAACAAAAAGACCTGATAGGAGAACGAAAATGAGCATGAAGCACATCACACTCGCCGCGCTGGCCATATTTGCGACACCTTTGGCCGCCCAGAATGCCGATATCGATATCAATGGTGACGGGATGTACAGCTTCCCCGAACTGATGGCCGTTGTGCCCGACCTGTCCGAGGATACCTTCGCCTCGCTGGATACTTCCGGCGATGGCCTGCTTGACGCGGAAGAGATCGCGGCAGGTGTGGCCGCGGGCCTTCTGCCCTCGTAACGAAAAAGCGCCGGACCTTTCTGAGGTCCGGCGCGATCTGCCTTTAGGCGCTGGCCCCGCGCGACAGGGCCGCAACGCCGGTCCGCGCGATTTCCTGCAGGCCGAGCGGGCGCATCAGATCCGCAAAAGCGTCGATCTTTTCCGGTGTCCCTGTAATCTCGAAAACAAACGACACCAGCGTGCTGTCCACCACGCTCGCGCGGAAGATATCGGCCAGACGGATCGCTTCGATCCGGTCGTTGCCGGTGCCGGAGACTTTGAAGAGCGCCAGTTCACGCTCGACGGACGGGCCTTCAACAGTGAGGTCATTGACCTTGTGCACATCCACGATCCGCCCCAGCTGCGCCTTGATCTGGGTGATGATCTGCGGCGTGCCGGAGGTGACGATGGTAATGCGCGAGCGGTGGCCCAGATGGTCCACCTCGGCGACGGTCAAGCTGTCGATGTTGTAACCACGACCCGAGAACAGGCCGATCACACGGGCCAGAACGCCCGGTTCGTTTTCGACCAGCACGGCCAGCGTGTGCCGTTCTTCCTTGTCGGAAAAGTTGGGCCGTAGGTCATAGGCGGAGTGGCTGGTGGAGCCTTTTTTGATTTTGAGCGGGGACATTGGTGTCTCTTTCTTCTGAAATCGCGTGAAGCCGGAGGGGTGAGGCCGTTAGACCATCACCGCCCCGTCCGCTTTGATCGCGTTCGCTGTGTCGGCGTTCTCGCCCAGCAGCATTTCGTTGTGCGGCTTGCCCGAAGGGATCATCGGGAAGCAGTTTTCGTGCTTTTCCACCAGACAATCGAACAGGACCGGCCCGTCGTGGTTCAGCATCTCCATGATCGCATCGTCCAGATCGGCGGGGTCAGAGCACAGGATGCCCTTGGCACCGAATGCATCTGCGAGCTTGACGAAGTCAGGCAGGCTTTCCGACCAGCTCGAGGAATAGCGCTCGCCGTGCAGCAGTTCCTGCCACTGGCGTACCATGCCCAGACGTTCGTTGTTCAGGATGAACTGCTTGACGGGCAGATTGTACTGCATCGCCGTGCCCAGTTCCTGCATGTTCATCAGCCAAGAGGCTTCGCCCGCGACGTTGATGACCAGCGCATCGGGATGCGCCATCTGCACACCGATCGACGCAGGGAAGCCGTATCCCATAGTGCCCAGACCACCGGAGGTCATCCAGCGGTTGGGGTCTTCAAAACCGAGATACTGGGCGGCCCACATCTGGTGCTGGCCGACTTCGGTGCAGATATAGCGGTCCATGCCTTTGGTCAGCGCCTCCAGGCGGGACAGGGCGTATTGCGGCTTGATCACCTTGCCGGTCTGCTTGAAGGACAGGCAGTCGATCTTTTTCCATTCGTTGATCTGGTGCCACCACTTCTGGACGGCCTCTTTGTTCGTCTTGCGGCCACGGGCCTTCCAGACGTTCAGCAGATCTTCCAGAACATGTGCGACGTCACCGAGGATCGGGATATCGACCTTGATCACCTTGTTGATGCTCGAGGCGTCGATATCGATATGCGCTTTCTTGGAATGCGGGCTGAAGGCATCCAGACGGCCGGTGATCCGGTCGTCGAAACGCGCACCGATGTTGATCATCAGATCGCAGTCGTGCATCGCCATGTTGGCCTCATAAAGGCCGTGCATCCCCAGCATACCGATCCAGTTCTCGCCCGACGCAGGGTAGGCGCCCAGACCCATCAGGGTCGAGGTGATCGGAAAGCCGGTGGCTGCAACCAGTTCGCGCAGCAATTGCGACGCCGCTGGACCGGAGTTGATGACACCGCCGCCGGTATAGAAAATCGGCTTCTTGGCCTTCTCCATGGCCGCGGCCAGTTCGGTGATCATCTCCATGTCACCTTTGACCTGCGGGTTGTAATGCGTCTCGACCTGCCGCGCCTCGGTATAGGTGCCGGTGGCGAACTGCACGTCCTTGGGGATGTCGATCACGACAGGGCCGGGGCGGCCCGAGGTGGCGATATGGAAGGCCTCATGCAGGATCGACGACAGTTTGTCGGTCTCTTTCACCAGCCAGTTGTGTTTGGTGCAGGGGCGGGTGATGCCGACAGTGTCACACTCCTGAAAAGCGTCCGAACCGATCATGAAAGTCGGCACCTGACCTGTCAGAACAACAATCGGGATCGAATCCATCAGCGCATCGGTCAGGCCGGTCACCGCGTTTGTGGCGCCTGGGCCGGATGTGACCAGTGCAACACCGACCTTGCCGGTCGAGCGCGCAAAGCCCTCGGCGGCATGAACAGCACCCTGTTCGTGGCGGACCAGAACGTGCTTGATGCTGTTTTGCTGAAAGATCTCGTCATAAATGGGTAGGACCGCGCCTCCGGGATAGCCAAACACCGTGTCCACGCCCTGATCGATCAGTGCCTGAACCACCATTTTTGCGCCCGTCATGGCCTTGCTCATTGTTCTCGCGTCCTATCGCAATCTGTTGTCATTTTTCACAAAAAAACCCCCGATTTTGTCGGGGGCGCATGGGAGCATTATGGCTTTACCGTTACCGGCCCATGCGCGCGTTTCTCACCACTAGTACGACGATTTTCATCAAGGGGTCCTTTCGTGTGCGGGGACATTAGTGCGGGTGAATAGGGGGGTCAACCGCCGAAGTGGAGAAAATGTCGCCAAAAGGACCGAATTCGCAATTTTCTTTCAAATGTCGGAAAAGAGCTCTTCGTCGATCAAATCCCAGAAACGGTGCCGGACCCATGGTTTCGGGTCGCGGCGCTTGTAGTCATCACTGTCGAGATAGACGACATCCGTGATGCTGTCCTGCCCGAGTTTCCGGGCCAGAAACATGTCCTGTCCGGCATTGATTCCCTGAATTGTCGGGCTGATGGCCTCGGGCCAGACTGGATCGGCCTGATAGTGTACGTCCCAGATATATTGGAGTGCTTCGGGGGCGACAAAGATCAGGCTTGGCCGCTTGCGTCCAAAGAGCCCGGGCGAGCGCAGCTGGTATTTGTTGCGGGTGATGCCGATCAGATGCGTCTTTGGGAACAGCGTCGAGACCCCATCGAACCAGTTCACGTAGGAAAAACACTGCCCGCCGATCGCGATGAATTCATAGAGCGGAATCCACATGTTCCGGTCGTGCTTCTTGCCGTGCCAGACACGTTGTGGGCGGGCGTGGTTCCATTGCCATGCGTAGTCAAGCAGCGCGCGGGGTACCCGCCGACCCTTGCCGGGCAGGGCCTCGGGTTTTGCCTTGGCCAAGGCCCGTACGGCGCTGGCTGCAGATTTGCGATATCCTGTCTCGATCGCATCCAGGTCGGGTGGTTCCCATTCGCCCTGTCCATGCTGCAGGTCCATAACCTCCAGTCCCACTTCGGCGTGCAGGCTTTGGAGCAAAGCGCGCACTTCGAAGATCACGGCCGTTGGCGTGAAGAACGGGATTGTCAGCGTGACGTGATCCTTGTGTGGTCCATCGTCGCCGCCTCCGGGCATCATGTCGAAATAGAATGCGACGAAAGTCTCGGGGTTATTGTAGTTTGAAAAGGTCGGGACGGCCTCATCTACAGCGATGTGAGGATGGCGGTCGAGTTTTGCGCGCAGCCGCTTGATGCCATGCGGCGCAGGCGCCTGTGCCGTCAGATAAAGGTCGTATCCCATGGGCCGAAACTGGCCCATGGAACGTGCTTGGTAAGGCTCCAACTAGCTGCCGTCACCGATCTTGTCCCAGGTCTGGGTCTCGAAGTCGCTGGCGTCATGCCGTTCCCGCAGCTGCTCTGCCGGATCACCCCAGGCACGGTTGACCATGCGGCCCCGTTTGAAGGCAGGGCGTTCCGTGACCTGATCGGTCCAGCGGTTGACGTGTTCGTAGGAGGCGACATCAAGGAACTCGGCCGCGTTGTAGACCAGTCCTTTGACCAATGCGCCATACCAAGGGACCATCGCGATATCGGCAATCGAGTATTCGTCACCGCCCAGATACTCGGACTCCTCAAGCCGCTGGTTCAGCACATCAAGCTGGCGTTTTGCCTCCATCGCGAAGCGGTTGATCGGGTATTCGAATTTCTCGGGCGCATAGACGTAGAAATGGCCAAAGCCTCCGCCCAGGTAGGGGGCCGAGCCCTGCAGCCAGAAAAGCCAGTTGAGCGATTCCGTGCGTGCCTCGATATCCTTTGGCAAGAAGGCCCCGAACTTCTCGGCCAGATAGAGAAGAATCGCGCCGCTCTCGAACACCCGCACGCCGGTGGATTTGTCGAAAAGGGCAGGGATCTTGGAATTCGGGTTCAGATCAACAAAGCCGCTGCTGAACTGTTCGCCTTCGCTGATGTTGATCAGCCATGCGTCATATTCGGCGTCGTGACCCGCTTCGAGCAGTTCTTCCAGCATGACCGTGACCTTGACGCCATTGGGCGTCGCCAAGGAGTGCAACTGGAGGGAATGCTTGCCGACCGGCAGATCCTTGTCATGTGTCGCACCTGCGATGGGGCGATTGATCTTGGAAAACTGCCCCCCGTTTGACTTGTCCCACGTCCAGACCTTGGGAGGTGTGTAGGGTGCTTGTTCTGCCATGGCGCGGGCTCCTTTTTGTCCTCGTTGTAGCCATACGTGGGGTGGAAACGGGCTGGTGCAAGTTTTGAGGGCCTGCTGCGGGACAAAAAAGGCACGCCCGAGGGAGGGACGCGTCTTTTAGGTTGAGTGGTCGCTTGGGCTAACCGTCTGTGCTGCCCGCCTGTCGCGCCGGTCCTCTGCCATCATCCAGAGGGCGCTTCGATGCCGCGCCCGCGTTTCTGCCAAGGGGAGGAAGGATACAGAAGGCGGATGGGCCAGCGGGCCTGTGTCCGAGATTTGCCACAACTTATGGCGGCAATAGGGCGGACGTGGTGTCTTTTCGTGTTCAGTGCCGCGAAACCTCCGCCATCGACGAAAATTCGGAGACAATCCCGCCGCGAATGGCGGCGCAACAAAAGGCGTCGAGAAGTCAGCGTTTACCTCTCTTTGGTCAACATTTCGCCTTCTTGTTCTCGATAGTCGCAAAAGAGGAAACCAGACAAAGAGGATTAATTGATGGCTTTTCGTTCGAAAGACCGTGCAAGTGTAACGAGTGACAAATCGGTTCTGAGTAGTGCGACAAGTCTTGCTGCGGTTCTCGCAGCTTCCGCCGGATTTATGGCGGTTACAACCTATGAGGTTCAGGCGCAGGAGGCGTGCAGCATTTACCGCGTTGTCTCCGGTGACACGCTGAGCCAGATCGCCTCGCGCGGCGAAGTGCGTGGCGGCTTCCAGCGTCTTTTTGATGCGAACCGTGATGACCTGAGCAGCCCCAACGTGATTGAGGTTGGCCAGGCACTCAAGATCCCATGCGCCGATGGCTCGTTGCCCGGCAGTGCATCGGCCGTGACAGTAGCTGTGGTGGAAGCCTCGGCCGAGCCAGCGCCAGTCACATCGGCACCCGCGCGCGCTGCGGATCTCGACCGCGACAGGTTATGCCCCGTTTACCGACGAGGGCCTGCCAGGCGGCGGCATGATCACCCGCATGGTTGACCGCTCAATGGAGTTGGGCAATCCGGATCAGGCCTACGATCTTGCCTTTATCAACGATTGGGGTTCGCACTTTGAACTGACCGAAATCGGGGCGATCGACATGGTCTTCCCGTGGTCCAAACCGAACTGTGACCGCGTGGAACTGCTTGGCGAAGCCAGCCAGTACCGCTGCAACGCGTTCAACCACTCTGATCCGTTCTATGAGTTGTTCGTGGACTTCTAGACACTGAATGGCAGCCCATATTCAAATGCGACGACACACGAAGACCTGTTCGGCGCGCGCGTCTGCCGTCCTGAGGCATGGTTTGTCTTCGACTTCGAAGCAGAACGGCTCGTCGAGCCGAACATCACCTATGCGACCACTGTGTCGCAGCAAGGATGTGTCGAACTGCTCAAGAACGGCGAAGTCGATGTCATGACCGATTACGCATTGCCAGCGGAAGAAGACAGCCGCAACGCGGGCATGGTGGATCAGGTCACGACGCTCGAAGCTTTGCGTGGTACCGTGACGTCCCACATCTTCGTCGACAAGGACAACGAATTCGCCAACGAAGGTCTCCAGATCATCAACGCCGGTCTGGAAGAACTCCGTCTGTCGGGCGAATGGTTCACGATCGTGCGTGAAAGCATTCGGGAAACAGTCCAGAACTAATCCAGTTTCAGGACGCAATGATTAGCCCTGTGCCGCATCGCGGCGCAGGGCTTTTTGTTGCAAAGCAGCATGTCAAAATGCGCTGACGCAAACGTCACTTAGGCAAGAATCGATTGGGCCTCAGGGAACGTCGGAGTTGTGCCGTAGAGCGTCGATTCTCCTCCGCTTTTTATGTTAACGTCTAAACAACCCTGCGGATTGGTAAGAAAAGCAAACAATTTGGGCAAAAACACAATATCAGCGCTTTAATTTCCGAAGACTGCCGCTAGGATGTGACCACTTTCAACGCAGCGCCGAGGGAGCGGGGCTGCCTACTTCATCCGGGAGAAACTAAATGGATCGTCGTTCCTTTCTAAAGAATTCCGCCATCGGTGGTGCAGCAGCTGCTGCAAGCACGCTGGCCGCACCTGCCTATGCGCAGGGTCGCCGCACACTGACTATGGTCACCTCTGTGCCTGATGGCTTTGCTGTGTTCGACGACGCAGCTGTGAAGTTCGTTGACCTGGTCAACAGCATGATGGATGGCCAGATCACCATCGAAAAGAAAGCTGCTGGTCAGCTGGTTGGCGCCTTCGAAGTGTTCGACGCTGTGTCTTCCGGTCAGGCAGATATCTACCACTCCGCAGACTACTATTTCGGTGGTCAGCACCCAGGTTACTACTTCTTCACCGCTGTTCCATTCGGCGCAACCGGTGGCGAGATGACCAGCTGGTACTACCACGGTGGCGGTCAGGAGCTGCACGATGAGCTCGGCGAGATCTTCAACCTGAAGTCGTTCTTCTGCGGCAACACCGGTCACCAGCCAGGTGGTTGGTTCAACAAAGAAATCAACACCGCTGCTGACCTGCAGGGCCTGAAGTTCCGTATGCCTGGCCTTGGTGGTCTGGCTCTGGGCCGCACAGGTGCTTCCGTGCAGAACATCCCAGGTGGCGAAATCTACCAGGCGCTGGCATCCGGCGCGATCGACGGTGCAGAATGGATCGGTCCATTCGCTGACGAACGCCTTGGCTTCCAGGAAATCTGCGAATTCTACTACACCTCCGGTATGCACGAGCCAGGTTCGGTTCTGGCCGCTGCGTTCAACCGTGACGTCTGGAACGAAATGACACCTTCGCAGCAGGCTATCTGTGAGGTTGCCGCGGCGCACACACACCAGTGGTCGCTGTCGCAGTCCAACTACAACAACGGTGCTGCTCTGGCCCGTCTGCAGGCGCAGGGCGTCAAGGTCATGCAGTTCTCCGACGACATCTGGGATGCATTCGGTAAAGCAGCTGGCGAGTCGCTGGACGAGTTCATGGGTGACGAGCTCTTCGCACGCATCCGTGCCAGCCAGGAAGAAGCAGCTTCTTCTGTCTACAGCTGGACCAGCATCTCTGACGACGTGTTCGCACGCCAGCGCGCCCGCTACAACGCAGGCTAAGCAAGGCGAGCCGGCTCGTACCGGGCTGGTAGCACAAATTGCAGGGCCCCGCCGACGGTGGGGCCCTGTACGCAAGACCATACACTATCCAACCGGGGGACACCAATGGGATTGGTTGAATCATGGGGCGGTAGCGCGATCGGGTGGTTTTTCGCCCATATGATCGAAGCCTACTACAACTTCTTCTATGCAATGTTCAATCCTGGCCTGTGGCTGTCGTGGGTTCCCACGATCAACGGTCCCTTGGATGATGCACAGAAAGAGGCGCTGACGCGCTTTATCTACTACGGTGCATCGATCGAATTCTTCTTCGTGTCGCTGAACATCTTCCTTGTCTGCACAGTCATCGGGCTGATCAACAACCGTTTTATGTGGGGGTGTGTGCGCGGGCTTGAGGGCTTTGCCAACGTGGTGGGCCGCGTCGCCGCCTGGGCGGGCCTCTTGATGGTGCTCCAGCAGATCGTGATCATCTTCATGCAGCGTGTCTTCGCGGTGGCCGAAATCGGGATCGGTTTCGGTTCGACCTTTACAAAGGACGTGAGCTGGTGGTCCGAAGAACTCAAGTTCTACAACGCCATGATCGTCTGCCTCTGCGCTGCCTACACCTTCGTGCAGGGCGGCCATGTGCGCGTCGATCTGGTCTATTCCGCGATCAGCTACCGCGCCAAGCGCGTCGTCGACATGTTCGGATCGCTGATCTTCATGATCCCCGGCACGCTGGTGATCTGGCTTTACGGCTGGTTCTTCCTGTGGCGGCACCTTGTCGTGCCGAACCCTTCGGCATCTGACTCGCTCGACCGTCTGTTGACCAAGGCCCGTGCGCTGCGCTGGAACATCGAGACCATCGGCTTCTCGCCCAACGGGTTCAACGCCTACTTCCTGTTCAAGGTACTGCTGGTTGTCTTCGCACTGATGATCATGTTGCAGGCCGTGGCATTCTTCTACCGCTCGTTTCTGGAGTGGAAGGAAGGCGAAGAGAGCGAGGGCAAATACCTTGATAAAGACGTGCTTGGCGACCCAACCGCCGAGACCGTGGCAAAAATTCACTAAGGTAGGGCAGAACACATGCTATTCGGACTAGACGGCATCGAAATC
>CAXQAV010000480.1:0-3367 GCA_964221795.1 Luminiphilus sp.
GTAGGTCAGGCCCGCATTGGTTTCCTGCCCTGCTTCGAGCGAGGACATGGTGCCGTCCAGAATGATGATATGGGTCGCAGGACCCTTGGTGCGCAGACCTTCGTCTTCGGTGAGCGGTCTGCGGCCAAAGATGCCGAAGAACCAGTCACGCAGCTGCACTGCTATCCTTCACTTGCTGGATCGTCTGCCAGATCCGATGCGGGGTAAACGGCATCTCGACCTCGCGCACGCCGATCTCCCAGAGCGCGTCCACAACAGCATTGCTGATCGCGGCCAGCGCGCCAACCGTGCCTGCCTCGCCGCAGCCTTTCATCCCCATCGGGTTGTAAAGCGAAGGTGTGCATTCTGTCGAAAAACCAATCATAGGAACATCTTCTGCCCGTGGCATGCCATAGTCCATGAACGTTGCCGTGAGCAGCTGCCCGTCCTCGTCAAAGACCACATGCTCGCTCAGGGCCTGCCCGATCCCCTGCACCACACCGCCATGCACCTGCCCCTCGGCCAGCATCGGGTTGATCAGGTTGCCGAAGTCATCAACCACTGTGTAGCGGTCTACGCGAACCACACCTGTCTCGGGATCAATCTCGACCTCGGCCACATGAGCGCCGTTGGGGAAAGAGCGGTTGTCGAGCGTGATCTGCGCGCTGTGATTCAAGAGGTCATCGCGCCCCACCTCGCGGGCCAGATCAGCGACTTCGAGCATCGTCGGCGTCAGGTTGGAACCGTTGATCCGGAACCGCTCGTCATCAAAGCTGACCGCAGAGGCGTCAACGCCCTCATGGTCGGCAAGAAAGTCGGTGAAAGCGGTGATCATCTTGTCAACGGCGGCCAGTGTCGCCGTGTTCTGCACCGTGACCGAACGTGAGCCACCTGTGCCACCACCGCGCGCAATCAGATCACTGTCCCCCTGAATGATCTCGATCCTGTCAGCAGGGATGCCGGTTTGGTCGGAGAGGAACTGCGCATAGACGGTCTCGTGTCCCTGACCGTTGGACTGGGTGCCGACAAACATCTTGGCACCGCCGTCGGCAAAGGTGACCGTCGTGGTCTCGGTCGGATCACCGAGGATACTCTCGATATAATAGCAAAGCCCCTGCCCGCGCAGCTTGCCCTTGGCCGCCACAGCCTCGCGCCTTGCGGCAAATCCGGCATGGTCCGCCGCGCGTGACGCACTGGCCAGCACCATCGGGAAATCACCCACGTCATAGGTCAGGCCCGTGACGGATGTGTAGGGAAACTGGTCCGGCTTGATGAAGTTCTTGAGCCGCAGTTCCCAAGGGTCGATGCCAAGCTGCCGCGCAGCCTCGTCAACGGTGCGTTCCAGCACGAAGATCGCCTCGGGCCGGCCCGCGCCGCGGTAGGCGTCAACCGGCGTTGTGTTGGTATAGATCCCCACGGTACGCATATAGGCGGTTTGCACATCATAGGTGCCCATCATAACCTTTGAGAAAAGCTCTGTCTGGATCGGCTGGGCAAACTGGGAATTGTAAGCGCCCATGTTGGCGATCGTGTCGACATGATAGGCGGTCATGCGATAGTTAGCGCCAAAGGCAAGTGTCGCGGTCGTCGTCAGGTCGCGGCCTGCATTGTCGGTCATCATCGCCTCGGAGCGATCAGACATCCAGCGTGCAGGGCGACCAAGCGTGCGAGCGGCATAAGCGGCGCAGAAGGTCTCCGGATAGCGCATGGCCTTCATGCCGAAGCCACCGCCGGTATCGGGGTTGGTGACGCGCACTTCGTCTGCAGAGAGGCCGAAATGCTTCATCAGGTCACCCTTGGGCACCCAGACACCCTGCCCGTTGACGGCGACATGCAGCTTGCCATCAACCACTTCGGCATAGCATCCGCGTGGCTCCATCGCGTTCACGATCACGCGGTTGTCCATCACCTGACAGGTGACCACATGCGCGGCCTCTGCAATGGCCGCCTTGGTCGCCGCTTCGTCACCCATACCCCAATCAAAGGCGATATTCTCCGGTGCTTCGGGATGGATTTCAGGCCCGCCGGTCGTCAGACCGATATGCACGGACAGATCGTCAATCTCGAGCATGATGACCTCGGCCGCGTCGCGGGCCTCGGCCAGTGTATCGGCGACGATCATCGCAATCGGCTCACCGACATGTCGGACGCGGCCACGGGCCAGGATCGGGCGCTCGGGAGCAGCACCTTTGGTGCCGTCGCGGTTGGTCACGAGAGACGCCCCAAGGCCGATCTTCATGCCGGCTGCGATCAGATCGTCAACCGTCGCGACCAGATGCACGCCGGGCATCTCGCGCGCGTCCGCGACATCCAGTTCGGTAACCTCACCATGCGCCACTGGGGAACGGAGGAAGTAACAGTACAGCGCCCCTTCCGGCGTGATGTCATCCACATAGCGCCCTTCTCCGGTCAGAAACCGCAGATCCTCGACACGTTTGACGGATTGAGATTTGCCGAACTTTTCCATGCTATCCCTCATGCTCTTTCCGCTGGACCCTAGCGGCGCGCCGCCTGTTGTCCACCCTTGGCGTATCTTTCGTCTTTACCGATTGCGTCTTGCGGCGCAATCTCAGCGACAAAGGGACTGCATCAGGGGGACGCCATGGACCATGTCAAATTCACCGCCATGAAGGACGGCGACAAGGAAGACTACGACTTCCTGACCGAACACGAAGTGGAATACACCAAAGGCACCGCATCCCGCCTGCTGGACGCGCTCGTCAGTCTGGACGAAAGCCTTTCGGGCTACCAGATCACCCGCCTCGGCCATTCGCTGCAGTCCGCGACACGGGCGGAGCGTGATGGTGCCGATATCGATTGGGTCGTCGCGGCGCTGCTGCATGATATCGGCGATATCTACGCCCCCTATAACCACGACGAATACGCCGCCACGATCCTGCGCCCCTTTGTGCGCGAGCAGGTGACTTGGGTGGTCGAGAAACACGGCGACTTCCAGATGCTCTATTACGGGCATCACGTGGGCGGGAACCAACACAAGCGCGACGCCTATGCGGGCCACCCCTATTTCGACGACTGCGCGACCTTCTGCGAACGCTGGGACCAAAGCTCTTTCGATCCGAACTACGACACGCTGCCGCTTGATCATTTCCGCGCGCGGGCGGAAGAGGTTTTCGCCCGCACCCCCTATGATCCCGCAGTCATCCAGCCCGGTGTGCGCGTCCCGCTAACAAGCTAGGGCGCGCTGCCCCTTTTCCTTCGGCCCCTCCTCCGCTATCTGCCTGCGGCAGACGTAGGAGACATGCCGCCATGCCCATGGAAAAGACATTCAACGCCGCTGAAGCCGAACCGCGCATCTACAAAATGTGGGAAAAGTCGGGCGCGTTCAAAGCCGGTGCGAATAAATCGAAGGATGAAACCTTCTGCATCA
>CAXQAV010000481.1:0-3022 GCA_964221795.1 Luminiphilus sp.
GTGGAAACCGGCGGGTCCAACGTGCAGTGGGCGGTGAACCCCGAAGACGGCCGTATGGTCGTAATCGAGATGAACCCACGCGTATCACGCTCTTCCGCGCTGGCATCCAAGGCCACAGGTTTCCCGATTGCCAAGATCGCCGCGAAATTGGCGGTCGGCTATACGCTGGACGAGTTGGACAACGACATCACCGGCGTGACGCCCGCGTCGTTTGAGCCGACGATCGACTATGTCGTCACCAAGATCCCGCGCTTTGCATTCGAGAAATTCGCAGGCTCCGAACCCCACCTGACAACCGCGATGAAATCCGTGGGCGAGGCCATGGCGATTGGCCGGACGATCCACGAATCCATGCAAAAGGCGCTTGCCTCGATGGAAACGGGTTTGACCGGTTTCGACGATATCGCGATCCCCGGAGCACCCGACAAGGCCGCGATCACCAAGGCGCTTGCCAAACAGACCCCCGACCGCATCCGCGTTATCGCGCAGGCCATGCGGCACGGTCTGTCGGACGACGACATCTTTGCCGTCACCAAATTCGACCCTTGGTTCCTCGCCCGTATCCGCGAGATCATCGAGGCCGAGGCCCGCATCAAGAAAAACGGCCTGCCTGTCACGGAAGAGGGCCTGCGCCGCGTCAAGATGCTCGGCTTCACCGACGCGCGTCTGGCCAAGCTGACCGGCCGGACCGAGAATCAGGTCCGCCGTGCGCGCCACAACCTCGGCGTCACCGCTGTCTTCAAACGCATCGACACCTGCGCCGCAGAATTCGAGGCGCAGACGCCCTACATGTATTCCACCTACGAAACCCCCGTCATGGGCGAGGCGGAATGCGAGGCACGGCCCTCCGACCGCAAGAAGGTAGTTATCCTCGGCGGCGGCCCCAACCGCATCGGGCAAGGGATCGAGTTCGACTATTGCTGCTGTCATGCCTGTTTCGCCCTGACCGATCAGGGCTACGAGACCATCATGATCAACTGCAACCCCGAGACCGTGTCGACTGACTATGACACCTCGGACCGCCTCTATTTCGAACCTCTGACGTTCGAGCACGTCATGGAAATCCTGCGGGTCGAGCAGGAGAACGGCACGCTGCACGGTGTGATCGTGCAGTTCGGCGGGCAGACCCCGCTGAAGCTCGCCAACGCACTCAACGATGCAGGCATCCCGATCCTTGGCACCACGCCCGACGCGATTGACCTTGCCGAAGACCGCGAGCGGTTCCAGGATCTGGTCAACCGCCTTGGCCTGAAACAGCCCGTCAACGGTATCGCCCATTCCGACGCCGAGGCGCTGAAGATCGCCGAAAGCATCGGCTTCCCGCTGGTGATCCGCCCGTCCTACGTTCTGGGCGGCCGCGCGATGGAGATCGTCCGCGATCAGGCGCAACTGGAACGCTATATTTCTGAGGCCGTTGTGGTCTCGGGTGACAGCCCCGTGTTGCTCGACAGCTATCTTTCGGGCGCGGTCGAAGTTGACGTGGACTGCCTCTCCGACGGGCAGAACACCCATGTCGCGGGCATCATGCAGCATATCGAAGAGGCGGGCGTGCATTCCGGCGACAGCGCCTGTTCGCTGCCTCCGCATTCGCTTTCCGAGGCGATCATCGCCGAGATCCGCAAACAGACCGAGGCTCTGGCCAAGGCTCTGAACGTGGTCGGCCTGATGAACGTGCAGTTCGCCGTCAAGGACGAGGAGGTCTACCTGATCGAGGTGAACCCCCGCGCCTCCCGCACCGTGCCATTCGTCGCCAAAGCCACGGATTCTGCGATCGCCTCCATCGCCGCGCGCCTCATGGCGGGCGAGCCGCTCTCGAATTTCCCGATGCGCGAGCCCTACCCGCCCGCAGACGATCCGATGGACGTGCTGCCACTTGGCAACGCCTTTACGCTGGCCGACCCGAAAACGCCGTGGTTCTCGGTGAAAGAGGCCGTGCTGCCCTTCGCCCGCTTCCCCGGTGTGGACACGATCCTCGGGCCGGAAATGCGCTCGACAGGCGAGGTCATGGGCTGGGACCGGTCCTTCCCCCGCGCGTTCCTCAAGGCGCAGATGGGCGCAGGCACCAACCTGCCCGAGGCCGGCACCGTGTTCATTTCGATCAAGGACGACGACAAGACGCCCCAGATGCTGGAAGCCGCGCAAATGCTGCTCAAGCTCGGCTTTGACATCGTCGCAACCCGCGGGACCGCGACCTGGCTCACTGAAAACGACATTGATTGCGAAGTGGTGAACAAGGTCTATGAAGGAGGGCTGACGATTGTGGACCGTCTGAAGGACGGGCATATCGCGCTGGTCTTCAACACCACCGAAGGCGCACAGGCAGTCGAAGACAGCCGCGACATCCGCGCCGTCGCCCTCTACGACAAAATCCCGTATTTCACGACGGCAGCCGCGTCACACGCGGCAGTGCTGGCGATGCAAGCACGGGTTGAGGGGGATGTTGGTGTGAGGGCGTTGCAGGGGTAAGCTGCCTCTGCAGGTGCAGGAAGCTATGCTCGGGCTTGCTCTGCGAGCTCGTCGTACATCTGCGCCACACGCGCCTGAAGCTGATCCGCTATTTCACGCGCATCCTCAACTGTAAGACCATCGGTCGAGATCGGCTCGCCCAGTTTGATACGGATGGTGCCGGGGCGCGCGCGGACCGACCACAATGGCATGGTCCTGTGTCCGCCGTGGATAGCAATCGGAATGACCGGAACACCAGCGCGTATCGCGATGAGCCCCGCACCGATCTTGAAGCGGAGGATACCGTCGATCCCTGAAAGCTGCCCTTCTCCACCCCAAATCACGCGCTCTCCATTGCGGAGCCGCACAATCATCTGCTCCATCAACGCATCATTGGCGGAACGGTTTCCCCGCTGGACCATGTGAAAGCCGATCCGATCAAAGGCGCCGCGTGCAAAAGGGAAGATCCGATAGATGTCAGCGGCGGCGGCGCAGTCGGCATGCTCCATCACCGTGACAAGATAGGCCATCAAGTCGGGGAACGACGATTCATTGTGGCACAGCACACAACCCCGAC
>CAXQAV010000482.1:0-2248 GCA_964221795.1 Luminiphilus sp.
CCAAGCGCTGTCGCCGCGTGCATCAGCTCGGCCACGCCAATCACCATCAGCATCGGCGTATCCTTGAATATGCCGACCAGATAATTGCCCATGCCCGGCAGCGCCGGCGGCAGTGCCTGCGGGATGATTACCCGGAAATAGGTGCGCGATGTCGACAGGTTCAGCGCCTTGCAGGCCTCCCATTGGCCCTTAGGCACGCTTTCCAGGCCGGCGCGATAGACCTCGGACAGATAGGCCGCGTAGTGCAGGCCGATGGCGATCATTCCGGATGTCCAGGGCGACAGCAAGATGCCGAACTGCGGTCCGACATAGAAGACGAAGAAGATCTGCACCACCAGCGGGGTCGAGCGAATGAATTCGACAACCTCGCGCACCACGAAGGTTAAGGGGCGATATCCGGTCCTCTGTGCCAACGCAAAGATCAGCCCGATCACCAGCGCGATGGCATAGCCGACGCCCGCGGCCATCAGGGTGTTTAGCGTCGCCCACAAAAGCCGCGGAAGGACCTCGAAAGCGAAACTCCATTTCCAGTCGAAATCTGGGAACAGTTCGGGGAACATGGTCTATATCCTCCCCATCTTGCGGGCCCAGTAACGCTCGAACGCGCGCATTCCGGGCGAGACCACGAGCCGGGCCATCAGGTAGTAGATGATCAGCGCGGTGCCGAAGCTTTCGGCGGACAAATAGGTGGTGCCATTGATCTGCTTGGCCTCGAACATCAGATCGGCGACCGAGATCAGCGAGACAAGCGCCGTGCCTTTCAAAAGCTCGATCAGCAAATTCCCCCAAGGCGGCAGCATGATCAGCAGCGCCTGCGGCAGGATGATCCGACGCATACGTTTGTAGTAGGACATGTTCAGCGCATGGCAGGCTTCGTATTGACCTTTGGGCACGGACTCGATCGCCCCGCGCACCAGTTCGGCGCCATATGCGCCAAGGTTCAGCCCGACCGCGACAAATCCGGCGGTGAACTTGTCGAAAGTCACCCCCAGAAGCGGCAGCACAAAGAAGATCCAGTAAAGCTGAACCAGAAGCGACGTGCCGCGGAAGAACTCGATATAGACGATGGAAGTGCCACGGATAATCCGGTTATCCGACAGCCGCATCATGCCAAAGACCGCTGCCACCAGTATCGCGAGGACCGTGGCCATGACCGTCTGCTGGATGGTGATCAGCGAGCCATCGATGAATCGGCTGCCGTGATTTTGGAGATACTCCAGATAATGCTGCATCGCGCCCCTCGTCTAACCTCCGGGCCTTTCGCAGACCCAGAGGTGTCTTAGGTCGCAGACGGCGAACCAAAGGCCCGCCGCCTGACGTCAGGTTTCTAAAACCTAGCGGTTCGCGCAGGCATATGCCGTCTGGCCGTCGCCAGGCAGGGTGTCGGTGGTGTAGCCATACTCTGCTACCTTCGCCATCATGTCATCCGAACCCATATATTCACCCATCGCTTCGTTGAACGCGGCCAGGAAATCGGTATCGGCCTTGCGGAACCCGATGCCGCCCCAGTTCAGCGCCCAGTCCGGCAGTTTGGACGGATCGGACAATTCGGCTTCGCCGTTGCTCTTTTCAACCAGCAGGCTTGCGGCGAAGAAGTTCGAGCCAATCGCGTCGGCACGGCCCGCCATGAAAGCCGCCAACATTTCGGTCGGGCCGGGAACTTCCATCACCTTGTTGGACGGTACGCCTTCGTTGCGGGCGAACTCGACGATGTTATAGCCCGCGCCGGTCACCAGAACGGAATCGGTGTTCTTGATGTCCTGATAGGTGTGGATGTTCTTGGGGTTGCCTTTCTTGACCACGAAGACATCGGCGAAAACGCCGAACGGATCGGAAAAGTTCACGTTCTCGCAGCGGCTGCCAAGGATGTACATGCCGCCGGTGATGATGTCATAGCGGTCTGCCTTGAGCCCCGGGATCAGCCCGCCCCAGTCGGTCACGACCGGTTCAACCTCGGTGATGCCCATCTTTTCCAGCGCGCCAAGAACGATCACGTGGACAAAGCCCAAGGGTTCGCCGTTTTCACCCGGATAGGCCCAGGGCGGTTCGTTGGAAAACCCGATGCGGATGGTTTCACCGGCGGCGACCCGGTCAGTCAGTTCATCGGCGGCGACCGGGCCGGTGGCAAATGCCGTTACGGCAAAAGACGCCGCGACAGCCGTGGTTGCAAGTTTCTTGTAAAGTGTCTTCATCGTTTCCTCCCTTTGCGGCGCGCTTGTCCCGGCACCGCGTTCATTTTGCTCCGTCC
>CAXQAV010000483.1:0-5554 GCA_964221795.1 Luminiphilus sp.
TGCGAGAAATTCGCACGCGCGATGAATTACCCCATCATCCCTTGCGATCTATGCGGGTCTCAGGACGGGTTGCAGCGACAGCAGGTGAAACAGATCCTCGACGGTTGGGAAAAGAACAGCCCCGGTCGCCGTCAGGTCATGTTCCGCGCCCTGATGAACGCGCGGCCCTCGCACCTATTGGACCCGAAACTCTTTGATTTTGTGGGTCTTACGCGTGGGACACCAAAAGAGCAGGACGACATCCCGCAATTGCGGTGAATATGGCAAGACTATGAAAATCCTGTCCCACGGCATGTTTCAACGCTAGCAAGAGGGTAGGAAAAAAGGGGCTTCAAATTGTTGCCCGATCACGCACAGTTTTGTCCATTTCCGGTAATTCATCCAAGTTTTGCCAGCTATGGGTGATCTATTCGCTTCGAAATTTACATTTCCAGAACGGCAATTTGTTGGAGCGAAAAGACAATGATTAGCAGAATAGCCACTATTCTGTTGTGTACTACGGCGCCCGTTACGCTGATTGCGCAGGAAGTGAACCTGCGCACGCCGGACGAATTCATCAGTGTTGATGGTGAAATCGTCGGTTTCAATGGTGTGATGCTGAGCGTTCAGACAGTCGTCGGGCAGGTAAGCGTGCCTGCCGCCGAGGTGATCTGCTATGGTGAGGCCTGCCTTGATGTTCTTGCCAATAACGACTTCGGTTTGACCGCGGATACGCTCGCCGGAGTGGTCACGGCGTCGATCTCTGCTCCGCAGTCAGCGGCACCTGCTCCTGCTGCACCTGCACCGCTCGGGAATGATTTGACAATTGTCTTCGCGTCGCTGGCGGCTGGGGCCTTCTATTCGTCCGTCGCAGGCAGCGTCGCCAATGCGCAGGTGAGCGGGACGACAGTTACGCTGCCCGACGGGACGACCATGACGATCTCAAGCGATCTTTCTGCGGCAGATATCGCGGTTCAGACTGTCTCGTTCCAAGGTGACGCTGAGATTGCTTTTGCCATCCCTTCCGGCTGGGCAGCAATCCGCGGGGTCTGACCCATCAGATGGTCGGCCTGAACGGGTTTGCCGTACAGGCGTCACCCAGCACAGGATTGACCGCGATCTCGATGGAGGACCTTGCGCGGGTCTTTTCCGGCGAAGTGACGAACTGGTAGCGAATCGGTGGTTCCAACCTGCCCGTTCTGGGGTTGCGCCTGCCAGATAGCTCTCCGGTCTTCCAGGAGATGGCCGACGTCATTCTGGAACCGACCGGCCGTCAGATCGCAAATGGCGTGCTGGCTATGGGCGACGAGGCGGGGATCACTGCGTCGGTGAACCAGTTTCCCGGCAGTATCGCGATTGTGAGCGCCCGTGCCGCAAACCCCGACCTGACCATTCCGGTTGCGGGCGCCTGCGGCATTGCTGTGGCAACGACTCGGTTCAACATCATTTCGGGTGACTATCCGCTGGTGCGGCCCGTTATGGCCTCATATGGCGGAGCGACCCCAGCCAGCGTGGCCGAATTTTTTGATCTTGCTGCCAGCGATGCCTCACAGGGGATCGGCGAGACTTTGGGCATGATCGACTACAGTGCGACGTTGCAGGATGCTGCAACCAAGAACGCCCGCATCAACGGCCTGCTGGGCGCAACGCTGGATGACGCGCAACGTGCGGCTGCGGCACGGATGTTCCAGACGCTGTTCACTGCCAACCGTCTGTCGACGACGTTCTTTGGCGGTCCCGTCAGCGGACCAGAAGCGGCGTGGAACCGTGCCAAGATGATCGATCTGGCTGAAGCACTTGCGGAATCGGGCATCGCGGGCCGTGAGATCGCTTTTGTCGGTGTTGGCACAAGTGACGCAGGATCAGATGCTGCAATCGCGGTTTCTGCCCGCGCAGCTGCCGAAATGCAGGCAGCATTCGAGGCTTTTGCTAGTGCCGAAATTGCCTCTGTCGGCGTGACACTCTCCAGTTTCGGCTTTGGGGACGTGGCTGCGACCACCTGTATCGACAGTCAGGTCGCGAACGGTCAGGCAGCACATGTCGAGGTCTGGGTCCGCTAGAGCAGGCCAATAGCGCAAAGTTGAGGGCCGTGGTGCACTTGCACCGCGGCCCTTTTGCGTTTCGCGTGATGGCTATCGCCTATCAGTCTGCGTGATATCGCTTATCGGGCGATCACATGCTGTTGTTTACCCTATCCAAGACGTGCATATCAGCACGCGAAGCCATAGGTAGGACCCATGACGACACGCATCCTTTATTTCTTCGCAGTGATCGCGCTCGTGCTATGTGCAGGCGCGGCCTCGGCACAGCAGCTGACCCTGCGCCAGATTTCCGACTATCTGAACGGTCTGCAGACCGCGCAGGGCGGATTTACGCAGATCAATGCTGACGGAACCCTCTCGACTGGCCAGATCTACATCAAGCGCCCGGGCCGTATCCGGTTCGAGTATAACGCACCCGACGATACGATGGTGCTGGCCGGTGGTGGGCAGCTTGCCATCTTTGATCCGCGCTCGAACACTGGCCCTGACCGTTACCCGCTCAGCCGGACCCCGCTCAGCATCATCCTGCGCGAGAATGTCGATCTGGGGTCAGAGAATATGGTCACCAACGTCACCTCGGACGGGACCACAACGACCGTCACCGCACAGGACCCAGAGAACCCGCAGTACGGAAACATCCAGCTGGTGTTTACGGCAAACCCTGTTGAACTGCGACAGTGGATCGTCACCGATGACTTTGGCACACAGACAACAGTGATCCTCAATGATCTCGTGGCGGGGGCTGCGATCCGCGATGTGCTCTTCAACATTCAGGCCGAGATGCGACGGCGCGGAAATAACTGACCACATGCAAAGGGCGATCGCTGGGGTCGCCCTTTTTCGTTCAGATCCTCCGGCAGGACCGGAGCTGCTGGTCGTACATCAAGGCGCGTGCCTCGACCTCGCCAGCAATCCTGATCAGCCAGCTTTTCGACCGCCATGTCCAGCGCAGGTATCCTGTGCGGCCATCGTGATAGGCGAGATACTGGTTGCGCGTGTCGTAGATCGGCACACCGGTCTCCTCGACGGTCTGGGCCATGTACCAGCCCATGAAATCAGCCGAGTCGTAGATATTGTCGCGACGTGCGCCGCGCCCGCCTTCGGCGCGCTGGTATTCTTCCCAAGTGCCGTCCAGCGCCTGACTGTAGCCAAAGGCCGAGGACTGACGCCCAATCGGGATCACACCTAGCGCATAGCGGTGGGGTGTCCGGTTATCGCCAATAAATTTGCTCTCCTGATAGATGATCGCCATCATCGACGGAATCGGCACGCCGTATTTGCGTTGGGCCGCGCGAAATGCGCTCAGGTAGGAAGGGCGCTCTGACAGGATGCTGCATGCGTCATCAAGGTTGCGCGGGGCCGAGTTATAGCCCGTCCCGCCGCTGCAACTTGCCAGCAGCATCACCAATGCCATTGCGCGAAAGAAACTGCTCATCTGCCTCTCGCTTTTCTATTTTTTGTGAGCATAGCGCGAGACAGGCATTCTGGGAATGCCTAAGACGCCGCAGTCAGATCACAAATGCAAGGATCACTGGCAGTGCAACGACTGAGAGCAGGGTGGAGGCGACCACGAGGCCTGCTACAGGCTGTGCGTCCGCGCCATATGTCTCGGCGATCAAATAAGACGTGACGGCAACGGGAGTGGCAACCTGCACGATCAGGACACCGGCGGCCACCGGTTCCAGCCCGAACCAGACCGCTGCCGCCCAGCCCGCACCCACGCAGATGACCAGCTTCACCACCGAGAGGACCACGGCGCGCGTCATCGACTTTGTCTCCAGCCTTGCGACGGCGACGCCGAGTGTGATCAGCATCATCGGAATTGCCATCTGTCCGATCAGGTCGAGCGTATTGGTCAGGAATTCGGGCGTTTCCCAGCCTTGCCACAGGAACAGCGCGCCGAGCAGCGTTGCTGCCACAAGAGGCTCAGACACCACTTTCTTGAGCGACCCAGCCCCCGCAACCATCCAGATGCCGATTGTGAAAGAGATGATCGCCATGACCGCAAAGACCACCACGGCATAGCCCAGCCCTGTGTCGCCGAAAGCAAAGAACGCCAGAGGCAGACCCAGATTACCGGTATTCCCGAAGATCAGAGGGGCGAGATAGGTCTTGCTATCAAGCCTGGCCAACTTCACCAGAAGGTACATGCCTACCATCACCAGCCCGTAGGCGACGAAAGAGGCCAGCGAAAGGGCGGCAAGCGCCTCTGGCGCGATCTCCGTCTGCATCAGGGCAACGAAGATCAGGCAGGGCACGGAAAGCGTCATCGCTATGCGTGTGACAAACTGGACGCGGTACTCGAAACCCAGTTTGACCCAGATAAAACCGACCGCCGCCAGAAGGAAAACCGGCGCTGTGATGTTCAGGACTGTCAGAACAATGTTCACAGACTGTTTCCTTCAATTGTGCTGCTGACCCGTGGACTTTGCATGCGCAGCAGACATATATAAGCGCAATGGCGAATGAAATGCTGAAAACGCGCGCGAAATATCACTTGGGCCAAGTGGTCCGTCACCGGAAGCATCCCTTCCGCGGTGTGATCTTTGATGTCGACGCGATGTTTGCCAATACCGACGAATGGTATAACGCCATTCCCGAAGACAGCCGCCCCCGCAAGGACCAGCCGTTCTACCACCTTCTGGCAGAGAACGAGCAGAGCTTTTACGTGGCCTATGTCTCTGAACAGAACCTTGTCGCCGACTACACCGGCGAACCGGTGGATCACCCTGATGTGGGTGATCTCTTTGGTCCGTTCGAGAACGGGTATTACCCGTTGCAGGTCCAGCTGAACTAGGACGCGACAACCTCGTGCCGCATCTGGCCGAGGCCCTCGATCTCCGCCGTCACGACATCACCCGCTTTCAGGAATTTCTGCGGCTTCTGGCCGACGCCCACACCCGGAGGTGTGCCTGTCAGGATCATGTCGCCGGGCCGCAACGAGATAAAACGGCTCATCTGGCTGACGATCTGTGCGACGTTGAAAATCATTGTCGCGGTCGAGCCCTTCTGCTGCACCTCGCCATTGACCTCCAGCGACATCGCCAGATTGCCGACATCAGCAACGGAATCCTTGGTGACAAGGTAAGGGCCGACGGGCGCAAAGCTGTCAGATGACTTGCCCTTCATCCACTGGCCGCCCAGTTCCAGCTGGAAATACCGCTCGGAGACATCGTTGCCGACGAAATAGCCTGCAACGTGATCCAGCGCATCCGCCTCAGACACGTTCTTGGCCGCAGTCCCGATGACCACGCCCAACTCCACCTCCCAGTCGGTCTTTTCAGAGCCGATGGGCAGGACGATCGGATCGTTTGCGCCGGTGATGTCGCAGGCTTTCATGAACATGATCGGATGTTCGGGGATCGCCATGCCCATTTCCTCGGCGTGGTCGTAGAAGTTGAGCCCGATGCAAAGCACACGCCCCGCATTGCCGAGGAACGGTGCATAGCCGCCGGAACAGATCACGCCTGCGGGCCTCGCTGCATTGGCAGCGGTCGATCTGGCCAGCCTGCCCGTGATCACCGGCGGCTATG
>CAXQAV010000484.1:0-2256 GCA_964221795.1 Luminiphilus sp.
AGAAGGGGTCACCCCCGAGAGCATCACCATCCCGCGCGAGATCAGCCTGCCCAGCGCGGGGTTCTCCATGCGGGATTGCACGGCGTGGCCAAGCCGCAGGGGCCCCTCTGAAAGGCGCTCGGCGACCAATGCCTCGCGTTTGTCCAGACCGGCGGGTATTTCGTGCCAGAGCGGCATCACGAACAACCCGCCGTCAGGAGCCGGAATGTCCTGACCTAGCGCGCGGTCGAGCGTGGCGTGGATCAATTCGGGAAACTGGATTGCCGCGAGAGACACCGGCATCAGTCGGCGCGGGCCCAGGAACAGACCGCCGTTCAGCCCTTCTTTGACATGCACTTCGCTGTCGCCACCCAAGCCCCATGTGCGCATGGCAACCGCCTCGACCATCGTGCGGAAAGGGCCGACGCGGGCACCTTCGGGGTCGATCTTGGGGCGTCCGTCCCGCAGCAGGCAGATATCGGTGGTCGTGCCGCCGCTGTCGCTGACCAGCGCATCGGTTTCACCGCTCAGCCAGCTTGCCCCTGCGATGGACGCAGCAGGACCGCTCAGGATGGTTTCAATCGGTTTGTCGCGCGCCACATCGGACGAGACCAAAGCCCCGTCACCGCGGACAACCATTAGCCGTGCTGCAATGCCGCGCGCGGCCAGATGGCCCTCGCAAGCAGTGATCAGGCGGTCGATCATCCCGATCAGCCGCGCGTTCAGAACCGCTGTCAACGCCCGTTTCGGTCCACCCAGTGCGCGACTGAGGTCGTGCGAACAGCTGACGGGCAGGCCTGTTGTCTCGCGGATCACATCCCGCGCCCGCAACTCATGCGCAGGGTTTCTTGTGGCAAAGGCGGCGGCGACAGCAAAGCCGGTGATACCGTCTTCGAGGCCCGCCAGCGCCTCTTTCAGCGCATCCTCATCAAAGAGGTTCTTCTCGCCGCCTGCGTGGTTGTGTCCACCGGACAGGCGGATCACCGGATCACCCCGCATCGCGTCGGCCAGTCCCGCTCTGCTGAGATCACCCTCGTCAAATCCGATGGCAACAAGCGCAACGCGACCGCCCTGACCTTCCACTAAGGCATTGGTCGCGAGCGTTGTGGAAAGCGAGACCATCGCGATCGCGTCCGGCGCGACACCTGCCTGATCCAGAGCCGCATCAATCGCTGCCCCGACACCGACCGCAAGATCAGGCCGCGAGGTCAGTGCCTTGGCAGAGGCAACGACCTTGTCGGCGGCCTCGTCAAGGATGACGGCATCCGTGTAGGTCCCGCCAGTATCGACACCCAAGACATATGACATTCGCGCCCCCTGCTTTTAGCGGGCAATCTCGAACACGACGACTTCCTCATCGTCAACAGAAATCCGCACTAGCCAGTCTGTTGTCGCCCCTGCCCGCAGTTCTTCGGCAAAGCTGTCGCCATAGTTCGAGGGCGCACAAAGCATCAGATGGGTAGCATTCGTGGTGGCGATATAGGCACGCATTTCATCCTCCGGCATACGGAATGGCAGGCGGCCATTGGCAAATGCTTCGGGGCTCCGGTGATAGGGACCTGCGACAGTGCTGTGGTGGGTTCCCGCAAGGATGACCGGGCCAAGGTTGATCGATGCAAGGAAGACACTTGGCGGCAGGGCATTGATGGCGTTCATCGCCTCGGCATCGCGGCAGGCGGAATCAAAACTGCCACGGGCGGGTATGTTGCCGGTTGCCTCGCGTACAAGGTCCCGCACCAGCAGGGGCGCAACCAAGGCGATGCCCGCGACAAACATGACCAGCGCATCACCGATGTCGCGCGAAGCGAGGTAGCGCCGCACCAGAACCGCCATCACCATCCCTGTCAGCAGTGGCGCGGAAGAAGCGCTCATCAAGAGCAGGCGGATCTGTGACATCGAGGCCAGAAGACCCACAAGGCAAAGGATCAACAGTGTGCCGACAACAGCGCGTTGCTCGCGCTCCTCGTCTGTCGCACGGGGCATCCCAATCCAGATGATCGCGCCAAGCAGGAATGCACCGGCAACCGGCGTGATCAGCTGGAACAGCAGGACCGGATTGCGGCGGGCCAATTCGAAAGCCGGAAGTGCTTCGCTGATCGCATTGCTGATGATGTCACGGACTTCCGGTGGCAGATCACCGTAGGGCCCGCCCAGACCTGGTCCAAGAATAGGCGAGGCAACCGCCATCCCGATGGTCCTGCTGAAAGAACGCGCCATTGCGCGGCTGGTGACGGGCGTTGTGATTGTCGGGCTCGGGATGGCGGTTGCCTCGCCTAT
>CAXQAV010000485.1:0-9057 GCA_964221795.1 Luminiphilus sp.
GCGTTCGGTTTCACTACAGGGCAGGACCGGAGCGCAATCCTCCATCGCACCGGTGACGATTGTCACCTCGCGGTTTGCCCCTGCCCTGACCAGACGCTCCGCCTGTGTCTGGTCAAGCGCGAGGATCGCCACGAACGGGGTCAGAAGCGACCGCAGGGCGCCCGGCACCCAACGGCCGGCGATCTTGTCCAGACCATCGGCGGTCGCATCCACCATCATGTTGCGGACCTTGGCATCGCGCAACTCGGCAAGGAGACGTGTATCAAGGTCACCGCCCACCCAGATCGACATGATCGGCTGCCAGTAGTCCAGAAACTCTTTGGTCTCGGCGCGCCCGATCGGCTGCGGCAATGCGCGGTGCGCGTCGCGGCGCGTGAGCTCTGGCAAGGTCGTCACAAGGTGAAGCGGATCACCATGCGATGTCAGTTTGCGGTTGAGTGACGCGACCGCATTCAGCTGGTCACGGTCACTGCACCGGACCCAGATCACTGTCCCCTCGGGGCGGGGTGGCGGCGTGACCATGCCGCTTGAACGGTGCTGCGATCCAAGCCCCGCCAGATATGCAGCAATGGTCAGGGATCGGGCCATCCGGTGCGGTCCTTAGGTGTCCAGCTCTTCCGTAGAGGAGGCTTCGCGTTCCTCATCGCGCAGGCGGTGGATGTGTGCAATGTAGTAACGCATATGCGCGTTATCGACCGTGCGCTGGGCAGCGCCTTTCCACGCGTTATAGGCGGCTTGGTAATTCGGAAACATGCCGACGATGTCGATGGCGTCGACATCCTTGAAGACATTCTTACTTGGGTCGACCAACTCGCCGCGAAAGACGAGGTGCAGGCGCTGTGTCATGGGAAAACCTTTGTTCGTAGCATGGTTATCCGCAGTCTATGGGTTTGAGGGGGCGGCCTCAAGTTGCGATGCCAGCGCATCATGCAGGAGCGGCCCTCCGAGCAGAACCCCCGGCACTTTGGGATGCGCATTGTTGAAACGCAGCGCGCGACCCAGAGGATCGGTGACGACAGCACCGGCCTCGCTTGCGATCAATGCCCCTGCCGCGATGTCCCATTCCCAACTGGGACGCAGGGTGATCATCCCGTCAAAACGACCCTGTGCGACAAGACAAAGGCGATAGGCCAGCGACGAACGGAAGGCGCGTTTCACCGGTGGAGGCTGCCCGCCCTTCCAGAAGCGGCCCTCGAAATTCGGTTTCGCGCCAAGGACCACAGCATCCTCGATCCGTGATGGCTCCGATACCTTGACTGCCGATCCGTTCAAGGCGGCACCACCGGAGGCCGCAGCGGTGAACATCATATCGTGCATGGGCAGATAGACGGTAGCGGCGACAGGGCGGCCATTCTCGACCACGGCAAGCGAATGCGCCCAGTCGTCACTGCCGTTGATAAAGGCGCGTGTGCCGTCGATCGTATCAATGACGAACTGGCGGCCCGTCTTCAATCTGGCGGCGTTGTCTTCGGTTTCTTCCGAAAGCCAGCCGTAATCCGGACGCGCCGATTGCAGCGCGTTTTCCAGCATGGCGTTGACCGCAAGGTCGGCAACGGTCACCGGCCCGGCACCGTCTGGTTTGTCGGTCACATCGGGATCGCGTTTGAAATACGTCTTGGCAATCTCGCCAGCCTGCCGTGCGGCGGCCACGAGAAGTGCGACGTCACTCTCCGGCAAGGGTCAGACCTTCGACCAGCAGCGAGGGCACAACGCGGGACAGATGCGGCTGGGCATCATTTGCAGGCTGGATGGTCATCAGCATATCCCGCAGGTTTCCTGCCACTGTGCATTCGTTGACGGGATAGGTGATCTCGCCGTTCTCGACCCAGAAACCGGCAGCTCCGCGCGAATAGTCACCGGTGTTTGGGTTGATCGTCGAACCGATCATCGAGGTGATCAGCAGACCCGTCCCCATCTCGCGGATCAGGTCATCGCGGCTTTTGTCACCTTGGGTCAGGCTGACGTTGGTGATGCTGGGTGACGGAGGCGCGCCGGTGCCGCGGGCCGCGTTGGCGGTGCTTTCCAGCCCGAGTTTGCGAGCAGTTGCGAGGTCGAGCGTCCAACCCGTCAGGACACCGTCCTGCACGATCGCCCGCTCGGCGGTCGGCAACCCTTCGGCATCAAAGAGGCGTGAGCCCGTGACGCGGGCGCGGTGCGGCTCTTCGATCAGCGAGATGCCCATGGGCAGCACCTGCTCGCCCACAGCATTGCGGAGCCAGCTGGACCCGCGCGCGATCATTGCGCCGTTGGTGGCCTGTAGCAGGCTGCCGATCAGCGAATTCGCGACGCGCTCGTCAAAGAGAACCGGATAGGTGCCTGTTTTGGGTCTGCGGGCACCCATGCGCTCGACCGCACGGGCGGCAGCGCGGGTGCCGATCTCTTCTGCGTCGCGCAGGTCCACCTGAAACACGCGGCTGTCATAGTCATAGTCGCGCTCCATGCCGGTGCCTGTTCCGCTGATCGCCACACAGGAAAGGCCACGGTCAGACCGTGCATAGCCTGCGGAAAAACCGTTGGTGGCCGCCAGATGGATACGGCGGCGGGAATATCCAGCAGATGCGGACTGCACCTGACTGACGTCCTTGTTGCGCAACGCGGCGGCTTCGGCGCGGCGCGCGTCTTCTTGCAGGGCAGCGGGGTCAGGTTCGTCGCTGGGATCATAGAGCGCGAGGCGCTCGGTCCCGGTGTCGCCGGCAAGTTGATCGGGCGCGGCAAGTCCCGCATGCGGATCTGCGGGGGCTTCCTTGGCCATCGCGACCGCGCGTTCTGCCATCAGCCGCAGGGTGTCGGGCTTGGTATCGGAGGAAGAGACACAGGCCTGCCGTTGGCCCACAAAGACGCGCAGACCGATATCAATGTCTTCGGATCGTTCTGCGTGTTCCAGCGCACCGTCACGGACCGTGATTGAAACCGAAGTGCCTTCGACCGCAATAGCATCGGCGGCATCCGCGCCCGCCTTGCGGGCCGCGTCGAGGATCTGGGCGGAGAGATCGGAAAGAGATTGGGTCATCTGTGTTCCTTTGCTTGCCCAAGACCTAGTGTGACCATCCCAGAGCCGCAAGACCAGCAGTGACGAATAGAAAAGGCGCGGATGCTGCCACCCGCGCCCTACGTGTCGCTTGGATAGGTCTAGCGGACGCGGTTGCCGTTCACGTTGACCTGACCATTTGGTGTGACTTCGACTTCGATCTCCATCTGGTCGTCGCCCGTCGCGCGGGCAAACATGCCCATCATCATCCGTGGGCCCATGATCTGGTCCTGCGGCACTAGCCCCATGGCCACCAGATTGTCGAGCAGGCCGTTCAGACCTATGATCTCGACAAGGGCGCTGCCTTCGGGACGTGGCAGTGGCGCGAATGTCTGGGTGTCGCTGTTGTCAAAGGTGAAAGCACCGCCACCGTTGATCTGCGCACCGGCCACTGATACGCGCAATGTGTCGATCGACAGGGAGTATGGCTCAAATGGCACCTCTGTATCGTCAAAGACCTCGGCATCGGCGGGATCAAGGAAATCAACCAGCGCTTTTGCAGTGCCCGAGATGCCGATCTGCAGTGTCGCAGGATCGCGCGGCAGGACAGCACCGGCGTCGAAGATGCTCCAGAGCATCTCGCTGATCTCAAGGTCAACAAGGTCAAAGCCAAGGGCGAATGGTGCGGGCTCTTCGGTCACACCGACAGGCATGCGGAAGTTCACGCCGTATTCGGCCATCGACATCTCGATCGGCAGCGGGAACTCGCTGGTCAAAAGGCTGACCGCGATATCGTGCGTATTGCTCTGGTAGGCGACCGACTGTGCGTTCATCTCACCGCTCAGCGCAACAGTTCCGGTGCTCACAGAGCCAGAAAGCTGATCACCTTCGGCGTTGATGTCGAAGACATAGTCTGCGCTTTCGATGTCATAGCCGCCGTTGAATCCGAAACCGTCCACAAAGATTGCATCTGGATTCTCGAAGTCTGTATCCGTCGGGATTGTTGCCTCACCTTGAGATGACAGGCCATTGATCTTGGCAGCACCGGTGATGTACTCGCCATCCCCGCCGGGAAGCTGGAAGTCGACCAGAATATCGACCGTGCCGACAGAGATGTCGGACACGATTTCCTGGATGTCACCTGACATCACGACGTAGCTGCCCGAAACCTGATTGGCGATCAGGCTGGCATCGCCGTTGATTGTGACGTCGCCATCAACGGCATCACGGAAAGCAATCCCGTAGGAATCCGCCGATACGGCATAGTTCATCGCATCAGGGTCACCACTTACCACCAGCGCCATGTTGCTTTGGATCACGTCCAAGGTGACAACCACACCGGCTTTGCCGGTAAAGATCATCGGGTAGGTTTCTTCCATCGTGACAAGCACGGTGCCGTCGCCCTGTTCGGCAAAAGACATGTCGCCGATCTCGGTCACGACGGTGACATCTTCATCGGCAAAAGTGATCGCGACGTCCGTGATCGTGACGGTCCCGCCTGTGGTTTGCTCGGACCCGATTGTCAGTCCGTCTTCGCCATAGACTTCCATCTGTGTCTTAAGGTTTTCCCAAACTTCCGCAGCAGTCACATCGGCCTGCGCTGCGCCACCGGCAAAAAGCGCCGCTACGCAAACCGCGCCGCGCAGAGTGGTTGAATGCTTCATCGCTATCCCTTTCTGAATGCGTCTTTCGGACCCCGACAGGCGGGGCTACAATCGTTGTGATCAATTCATGCTGCATTCATAAGTAGCCATCCTCAACCCAGTACGAAAGGGACCATCGTGAAAAACATCGATATGTCCGGGAAAACCGTCCTTATCACAGGCGCAAGCCGCGGAATCGGAGCTGCTGCTGCACGGGCCTTCGCCGATGCGGGCGCCAATGTGGCGCTTGTGGCACGATCGACCGGTGACATCGCAGAGATTGCGGGCGAGATCGGCGAAAAAGCTATCGCGATCCCGTGTGATGTCTCGCGCTATGCCGAGGTGCAGACGGCAATCGCCAAAACGGTCGAGACTTTCGGGCAGCTTGATGTGCTGATCAACAACGCTGGCGTTGTGACCCCGATCGGGCACTTGCAGGATACCGATCCCGAGGCCTGGGCGAAGACAATCGACATCAACTTGAAAGGTGTGATGCATGGCATGCACTCTGCGATGCCGGGGATGATTGCCCAGGGCGGCGGCACGATCATCAATATTTCCAGCGGCGCGGCACATGGTCCGGTCGAGGGCTGGACCGCCTATTGCAGCTCGAAGGCCGCTGTTTACATGCTCACCCGTGCGGCTGACAAGGAATCGCGCGAAAAGGGTATCCGCGTCTTGGGCCTCTCACCCGGTACGGTCGCGACTGAGATGCAGCGCGAAATCAAGGAATCGGGGATCAATCCTGTCAGCCAGCTTGACTGGTCTGTCCATATCCCGCCCGAGTGGCCTGCGCAGGCGCTGTTGTGGATGTGTACGGCAGAGGCCGACGGCTTCCTCGGTGATGATGTCAGCCTGCGCGACGAGGATATCCGCCGCAAGGTCGGCCTCATATGATCGATCTGCAGAGGGACGGCGACGTCTGGACCGTCACGATCAACCGCCCTGACAAGGCAGGCGCTCTGACGCGCGAAATGCTGGTCCGCTTGGCCGAGATTGCAGAAAGCGCCGCAGAGGCAAAGCTTTTCATCCTGACCGGCACCGGCAGCGTTTTTAGCGCCGGTGCTGATCTTGACGCGGCGCGCGCGGGTCTGGCCACTGATCCTGTCTGGGAACGTCTGTCGGGCGCAATTGCTGCTCTGCCCGGCTTGAGCATTGCTGCGTTGAACGGCACCGTCGCGGGTGGTGCTTTCGGCATGGTGCTGGCCTGTGATCTGCGGATTGCTGTGCCGAGTGCGAAATTCTTCTATCCGGTGATGAAACTCGGGTTCCTGCCGCAGCCCTCGGACCCGCCTCGCCTGCGGGCGTTGGTGGGACCAGCGCGCGCAAAGATGATCCTGATGGCGGGACAGAAGGTCACTGCGCCCGAAGCGCTGACATGGGGCCTGCTCGACCGAACAGTCGAGGCCGACAGTCTGCTGGAAACTGCCCGCACTCTTGGGGCCGACGCAGTCGGGGCGGGGCTGGACCATGTTACGGCGATTAAGCGGATGGTGGGTAAGGCTTGAGATTGCGGCTAACGCACTGCAATAAATGCACGAAAGCAAGGGTGGGGCAGACGTGGAAACTTCGACGTTGATGGAGCAGGCGCAAGAGGCCTATGGACAGGGCCTCGCGCTCTTGCAGGAGTGGTTGCTTTCCCCTGCAGCGTGGTCGCAGTTTGGCCTGTTGATCGCCGCCTATCTGCTGGCGCGACTGGCGAACAGGATCCTTTCGCCACGGCTGACGCGGCTTCTGACACCACAGGCCGAGAACAAGTCCATTCTCGCCAAGGCGCGGCGCTTTCTGCTGATCTTCTTACCGCTGTTGCTGCCCCTGCTGGCCTATGGATTTACCGCTGTAGGGGAAGCTGTGACGCGTTCGCTTTTCGGGTCGGGCGCGGTCATTGCCTTCGGCAAGCGGATATTCCTATTCCTTGCCGCGCGCGCGCTGGCGCAGAACATCATTACCGACCCGTTCCTGCGGACTATCGCCCGCTATGTCCTTGTGCCAGCGGCGGCGCTCTATGCGGTCGGTTTCCTGGATGACGTGATTGCAGCACTTGACGCCGCGGTCGTCAGCCTCGGCAACATCAGCTTTTCGGCGCTTACGGTGGTCAGAGGCGTCATCGCAGGCAGTGTGCTTTTCTGCCTCGGGCAGTGGTCGAATTCGCAATCGACGGCCTACATCGAACGGCAGCCGATGCGCCCTGCCATCCGGCAGTTGGCGACCAAGGCAATTGAATTCGCCATCTTTGCCGCCGCCTTCCTGATCCTGATGAAAGTGATTGGGATCAACCTTTCTTCACTGGCGATTATCGGCGGTGCTGTGGGTGTAGGCCTCGGCTTTGGTCTGCAAAAGATCGCCTCGAACTTCATCTCGGGCATGATCCTGATGATCGAAGGGCAGGCCACGGTCGGTGACTATGTCGAACTCGATGGCGGTGAGGCGGGCACGATCATCAAGATGATGGCGCGTGCCACGATCCTCGAGACCTTTGACGGCCGCTGGATCGTTGTTCCGAACGAGGATTTCATCACCACGCGTGTCATCAACTATTCGGACTCCGGTTCGGCCAACCGGCTCGAGGTGGCCTTTTCAGTGAGCTACGACACCGACATCAACAAGGTGCCTGCCATTATCGAAGCAGCGGTTGCCAAACATCCGGGCATCTTGCAGGAACCCGAAGGCCCCGATAGCGAATTGCGCGGCTTTGGCGACAGCGGCGTGGATTTCGGGGTCGAGTTCTGGGTCGAGGGGATCGACGACGGCAAGAATAAATATGCCTCTGACGTGCTCTTCATCATCTGGAATGCCCTCAAAGAGAACAACATCGAGATCCCGTATCCGCACCGCGTGATCGAGATGAAAGGTCCGATGCCCGCGTGACCGATGCATTGGTCATCGGGGCGGGCCCTGCGGGGCTGATGGCCGCCGAGGTCATGGCGCAGTCGGGCCTGCACGTGACACTCGCAGATGCCATGCCATCGGTTGGGCGCAAGTTCCTGATGGCTGGGAAGTCCGGTCTGAACATCACCAAGGTCGAAGAGCCTGAAACCTTTCGGGCGGCATTCGGTGCGCCGCTGCCAGCAGCCTTGACGAAGGCGCTGGATGCATTCGGACCCGATGATGTCATGGCATGGGCCGAAGGGCTTGGTCAGCCGCTCTTCACTGGCTCAACGGGGCGCGTCTTTCCCACGGTGATGAAAGCATCTCCTTTGTTGCGGGCGTGGCTCGGGCGCCTGACCGCACTGGGGGTAGAGATACATACCCGCTGGCGTTGGGAAGGCTGGGACGGTGAGGCCGCAAGATTTGTGACACCGGACAGGCAAAAACTGGTTGCGGCAGACGTGACGGTGCTGGCGCTGGGCGGGGCAAGCTGGGCGCGCCTCGGGTCGGACGGTGCATGGTCTGCCCATATGCCGGACGTGGTTGCCCCCTTTGCGCCTGCCAACATGGGGTTCCGCATCGACTGGTCGCCACATATGGCGCCGCATCTGGGCAAGCCGGTCAAATCGGCAGCGCTTCTAGCGGGAAATACGGTGTCGCGTGGAGAGTTTGTGCTGTCAGCGCGCGGGATCGAAGGCGGCGGGGTCTACATGGTTTCGCGCGCGGTGCGCGAAGGGGCGGCTTTGTTCATCGACCTCATGCTGGACTGGTCAGAAGAAAAGCTGCGCGCTGCGCTTTCCAGACCGCGCGGAAAGGCGAGCCTGTCGAACCACCTGCGCAAGGTCCTGCGGCTCGATCCTGCGCGTCTTGCTCTTTTGTCCGAATTCGGGCGTCCGTTTCCGGACGATCTGGCCCCACTCCTCAAGCGTTTGCCAGTCCCCCACAAAGGCCCACGCCCCATGGATGAAGCGATTTCGACCGCCGGCGGTGTGCGGTTCGATGCTTTGACCGATGGTTTGATGCTCACGTCCCGCCCCGGTGTCTTTTGTGCGGGCGAGATGCTGGATTGGGAGGCGCCGACTGGCGGTTATCTCATCACCGCGAGCCTTGCCACAGGACGCCATGCGGGAAGTGCGGCTGTCGATTGGGCCCTAGGACACAAGGTCTAGGCGGGTCCGCAAACCTTGGTAGAGACGCAGGTCGTTTGCAAAGCGCTGACCGATCACACCCATCGTTTCGCTGTCATAACGAAGCATGTCGGCAAAGCGGTGCTGGGGCTGGCGGGCTGCGAAATTCACAACGGGGACTACATCAAGCTGGCGCATCGCGGCGGGCAGATCGACGCTGGCAAACTCGGCACGGACAAAGCTATCGATCAGACCAGCGGCCCATTCCTCGGTCGACATCGCCGCCTGCCGCCGCCAGCCCGGCAGCAGCCGCGCGAGCGGTCCCTTTGATGCGTAGTGCCCTTCAACGAGCCAATTCCGGAAATCCGGTGTGTGTAGCCCAGTCCGCGCCTTGAGCCGCCAAAGCGGGTCCGAGGCGCGAATTCTGTCGTAGAGTGCGGCCAGCCTCCGG